>JBATAT010000182.1:0-8643 GCA_049662005.1 Tepidiformaceae bacterium | reverse complement strand
CGGATCGGCCCCGCGCTGATTGCGTTCACCCGGATCTTGTCCGTCCCCAGGTCCCACGCGAGGTAACGGGTGGTTGCTTCGAGACCAGCCTTGGCCACGCCCATCACGTTGTACATGGGCGCCACCTTTTGCGACCCGTAGTAGGTCAAGGTCAACATGCTTCCGCCGTTCGGCATCAGCTTGCGCGCGCGGTTCGCCAAAGCGATGAATGAATAGACGGAGACGTTGTGGGCGAGGAGGAACCCATCGCGGGAAGTGTCGACAAACCGCCCCTGGAGGTCCTCGCGGTTCGCAAACGCAATGGCGTGGACGAGGATGTCGATAGTCCCCAGCCGGTCCTCCGCCTTCGCGAACACGTCATCCAATTCGGCATCGTTTGTGACGTCGCACGGCTCGACGAATTCGACGCCAAGTTCCTCAGCGAGCGGCATGATCCGCTTCTCCATCGGCATCGCATACGAAAATGCCAGCTTCGCCCCCTCCGCGTGGAGTGCCTTGGCGATGCCCCAGCCGATGGAGCGATCGTTCGAAACGCCGAAGATCAGTGCGGTCTTGCCATCGAGTTTGCCCATGCGCGTAAGAGTAATCAGGGAACCGGGAACGGGGAAACGGAATACCCCCAACCGCCAAATCTCAACAGGCGCGACTGACAAGGAGCGCTGCGCTGTTGACCGCGCCCCCAACCCCCCAACACAACCACACAAGCCCCACCGCCCGCCCGTTGAACGCTACCCTACCGCTGAAGCGCGTGAATCATGTCGATTTCGCGCTGGAACCGCGCGTAGCAGTCGTCGTAGATAACGTTCGCCCGCTGCAGCGCTTCCGAGGTGCCGCCGCCGAAGCGAACGTGTCCCGGCCCCTGGTCGGGCAAGAGTTGCACCTGGATGCCCTCGTCACGGAGGCACTGCATCGTCTGGTTCGCCGCCGCCAGCCACTCATCGTCTCCCGCCTGGCCATCGGCCAGGGCCGCCCCCTGGTCGGGGCTCGCCTTTTCGACGAGTGCGGTAATTACCTCATCGCGGCCATCGTCCTCAGCGGAGCCGGGGCCGGCCGCGAGTGCCCACGGCACCCCGACAACGAGGCTCAGGAGCACGAACAAGATCGCGAGAGTCTTTCGGTGGAGGTTCATAGCTTAATCTCCGAAGGTGGCGGGCAGTCCATTTCCAGGCCCGATGCGACCGGGGAGAGTGTACTCCACCTCGCGGCGAGCATATCGACGGCCCCCCCCGTCAACGCCATGCCAAACACGGAGACAGAACCCGTCAGTACCACCGCTCCGGCCTGATGACCAGCGCAACCATGCGCTCATGCGCGCCGTTCGCAGTAGCTTTCAGCCCGCCTTCTTCGCCACGATAGTGCGTGTGCAGCCGCAGCCGGGTCTCGTAGGCCACAGGGTCCTGGATCTCGACCGGGCCTTCCGCCGTGATCGCCTTAAACGACCGCCGGTCGTCGATGCAAAGCGTCGCGCGGCCCGCTCGCAGGGCGTTCTTGTGCTTCTGCGATCCCCGGTCGGTAAGCACCATGAATGTGCCGCCCTCATACAGGTACCAGACCGGCACCGCGTGGGCGCGCCCGCGCGAATCCACCGTCGCCAGCACGGCAGTATTTGGCGCCGAAACAAAGGCTTCTCGTTCTTCCGGCGTCATCGCGCCATGCCGTGGTATTCGGCGTTCGGCATCACGCCGGCCCCGCTCATCAGCCGGTTCGTGTAGTTGAACATCGCCGTCACCTCGATGATGTCCCACGTGTCCTCATCGCTGAAGCCGATCGCACGCAACTCGTCGATGTCCTCCTCGCTCACGGTCACCGGGTCGAGCGTTAGCTTCACCGCGAAGTCGAGCATCGCCATGTGCTTCTCGCTCAGGCCCGCCCGCCGGTAATCCAGCACGATCCGGTCGCCCTTCACCGGGTCCTTCAGCATCGCCCGCAGCGCGAATCCGTGGCTCGTCAGGCAATACAGGCACTGGTTTTGCATCGAAACGGCAACCGAGATCATCTCTCGCTCGACCTTCCCGAGGCCCTCCGAGGGGGTCATCAGGTCTTCGAAGTGCGCTCGCCACTTGTTCATCCGCGTTTCGCGCCAGGCGAACGCCCGGAACACGTTCGGCGTGAAACCGAGCTTCTCTTCAAGCTGTTCAAACAGTGCCCGCGTTTCGGGCGAACACGTCTCGCGATCGGCAATAGGGAACCAGGAAATTCGGTCTGTCACGCTACACCACTCTCAATTTCGTTTTCGGGGCGCCGCGAAAAGGGTATCACCAGCCGAAGTTCATGGTCAGTCGGCGCTCCAAGGGCCAACCGTCGCACGGCGTCCGCCAGCGGCACCCAGGCGCCCTAATAGTCCAGCACACAGACAGCAGCGGACATTGGCCAACGACTGATGAGCTACGACCCGCGGCTACCCGCCACTGCCGCACGTACTTCTTTCATCCGCCTCAGCGAACCCATGACCTTCTCGTGGTCGTCGGTCAGGTGCCGCACGATGATGTCGGTATAGCCCAACTCACCGAACCCGCGGAACGCCGCGGCGACTTCTTCGGCCGAACCATAGATAGGAGCCGCCGGATCGAACCCCCGGTATCCCGCATCAACGATCGGCTCTGCGACGGCCCTCGCCTCCACTGACGATTCTCCGACGTAAACGTCCCGCCGAAGCGCGACCACCCCCGGCTCCTTGCCGAGTGCACGGCAAGCTTCGAGGTAAGTGGCGATCTCTTTCGCTGCCCGCTCCGGCGTCGAAGATGGCGCACCGAGCCAGCCATCGCCAAGCTTCGCCGCCCGCTCGATCGATACGCGCGCACTGCCGCCAAGCCACCACTCGACCGGATCGGCCGGTCGCGGCGAAACCCGCGCATCCTTGAAGGTGAAACGCCCCTCGCTCGAAACCGTCTCGCCTGCGAGCAACCGCTTCACGCAATCAAGGGATTCCTCGAACGCCGATGGGCGCGTTTTGATGTTCGCCCCCATCGCCGCGTACTGGCGTTCGTCATCGCCCAACCCGGTCTGGATGATGAATCGGCCTTCCGCCACGGAAGCAAGCGTCCCTACCTGCTCGGCGAGCAGCACCGGGTTCCAAAGCGGCAGGAGAAACAGGCACCCCACTGGTGCATCGCCCCACTCGGCGATCAGCCGGCCGAGGATGGGTACATTCTGGTAGTAGGTCCCGCCCGTCGAATGGTGGTCGCCGACGAAGAGCGAATCCATACCGGCCTCTCGGGCCGCAATCGTGCGTTCAATCATCCAGCGCGCGCCTTCACGTGGGTCTCGGACCCGGTGCGCGCTCGCCAGGCTAATGCCAACCTTCAATTGAACCCTCCCCGGGGTTTGCCAGCGCACGGTTCGGCATATTGCGAGCTATGCGGTTGAGTGTCACCGGTGCAGCGGCGGCGAATGCCTACGCCATCGAAAGCGCCAGGTTGATCATCGCTCGAACGCTGTACCCGCTGGCCCCTTTGCTCACCCATCCCCTGTCGCTCGGCATCATGTCGACCCCTGCGATGTCCATGTGGATCCACGGGGTGTCACCGACGAACGGTTCGAGGAACTTCGCGCCGACAATTGTGCCCGCGCCCCGCGTCCCCGTGTTTTTGCAATCCGCGACGTCGCTCTTGATGAGCTCGTCGTACTCCCTGAACATCGGCAATCGCCACGTCTTTTCGCCCGCCGCCGCAGCCGCCGCTTCGAGTTGCGAGCAAAATTCGTCGTTGTTCGTCATCAGCCCGTACGCCACGTCGCCGAGCGCCGACGTCACCGCTCCCGTCAGCGTCGCCACGTCGAGGATGTGCGTCGCCCCGAGTTCCTTCGCCCAACAAAGGCCATCGGCCAGCACGAGGCGGCCCTCTGCGTCAGTGTTGATGATTTCGATGGTCCGCCCGTTCATCGCCGAAACCACGTCGCCGGGCTTTGTCGCGCTTCCGCCCGGCATGTTCTCGGTGCATGGTGCAATGCCAACCACGTTCACCTTCGGCTTCAGCGATGCGATGGCCCCCATCGCCGCGATAACCGAGGCGGCGCCAGTCATGTCCGCCTTCATCGCCTCCATGTTGGCAGCAGGCTTGATGCTGATGCCGCCCGTATCGAACGTGATGCCCTTGCCAACCAGCGCAAGGTCGTAGCCCGAACCCTTCCGGCCCTTGTAGGAAAGCCGGATCATCTTCGGCGGTTCGGCGCTGCCCTTTGCTACCGAAAGCATCGAGCCCATGCCCTTTTTTTCCATGTCGGCGCGTTCCAGGACTTCGATTTCGAGCTTGTGCTTCTTCGCCACCTCGCTCGCTCGCGCCGCCAGGTCCGTTGGTGTCAGGTGGTTCGAAGGAGCATTCGCCATGTCACGGGCAAGGTTGGTCGCCTCGGCCAGGGCGACGCCCCGTTCCGCCGCCACCTTCATCGATTTCGCCTTTGTGCCGTCACTCTCGACCAGCGTGACTTTGGCGATCTCGGTGGGATCCTCTTCAGCCTTCTTGTGCTTCAGGAACCGATAGCTCCCCAGCAGCGCGCCCTCCGCGACCGCCTGCGCACACGCGTCCGGGTCAAGTCCACCGATGCCCGCTCCATGAGCAATCGTCGCGATGGACTTGATGTTCGGCTTGCGCAACGCTCGCACGAGGTTCGCGGAAAGGTTTCGTACCGCGTCGAGGTCGAACTCCTTCTGCTTCCCCAGGCCCGCCACGATGACGCGAGGCGCCTTCAGCTTCCCGAACGTGTGGACGGTCGTCACTTCGCCCGATTTCCCACGGATGTCGCCCTGGGCGATGAGCTTCGAAATCGCGCCATCGAGCGCCTTATCCACCGCGCCGGTCGCGCCACCGGGAGCGGTGACCCCCTCGAAGAGGTTCACGATGATGGCATCGGCCGTGATTGTGGTGATGTCGCCGCTGGTTACCTGGAAGTCCACTCGATGCCCCTTGAGCTGTGAAGTCGTATAGCTAAGCGACGAAAGTGTATCCGGCTGCCCAATCCGCGGGCAAAGCCCGACAAAAGATCGGGACTTTCGGGTGCGTTACGCTTGCTCGAATGGCGGCCGCTTCCGCATCTCAACCGCGCAATCTTCGCAGGCTGTGGGAGTTCACGGGCCGTGTTGGCCTGCACGAACTCGTCGTCGTCGTTGTCTCATTTCTCATCTACTTCGCGATCCGCGGTGCAGTCGTCGACCGTGCAGGCGAAGCCCTTGTTCGCAGCATCAACCTCATCGAACTCGAACAGCGCTTACACCTCTACCACGAACTGCGGATGCAATCGTGGATTCTCGACCACTACTGGCTCATCAAGCTGATGAACTGGATCTACTTCTGGGGCCACATGCCGCTCGTCATCGCGGTGGCCGTCTGGCTCTACACCCGCCACCGCAAAGCCTACTTCATCACTCGCAATGCCTTCCTCGCCTCGGGAGCGATCGGCGTGATCATCTACTGGCTCTTCCCGGTCGCCCCACCCCGGCTCATCCCCTTTGCCGGCTTCATCGACACGATGGCCGCGTTCGACCGCGTGGGCTACAACGCCCAGGAAGCACGGGCCTTTGTGAACCCCTACGCCGCCGTCCCCAGCCTCCACTTCGGCTGGTCACTCCTCCTTGGCGTAATCGTTGCCTGGGTCTCGCGGAGCACTCTCGCCTACCTCTTCGCAGTCGCCTGGCCCGCGGCGATGTTCCTTGCAGTCGTCATGACTGGTAACCACTTCATCCTCGATGCGGTCGCTGGAGCTGTTGTCTCGTTCGCCGGTCTCGGTATCGCGCTACTCCTGGCTCGTTATTTGAGTTGGCCCTCGCTCGACACGGAAGAACCTCCCACGCCGGAACCGGATCCCCCGGGCGCTTAACCTGCTGGCTGGAAGAACTCGACCGGGTTCCCGGAGGGATCATCGAAGACGATTTGCGAGCCACCCGGCCCGGAAATAATGTCGCTGCGAAAAATGATGCGGTTCGTCGCCCGGAGCCGAGCGACTTCCGATTCAATATCGTCGACGATCAGGTGAATTCGATTCCAGCCCCCGGCGCCAGGCTGCCGGCCATCGGGCATCGGCCGGGCGGCCGAACTCTTCGGCCCGCTGAGCAGAAGCCTGAGATTGCCGCGATCGATCGAGGCGAATGCGGGCGAAAAGTCCGTGTGTACCGTGAAGCCGAGCAGTTCGGTGTAGAACTGTACGGCTGGAGCGACTTCATCGACGAGATAACGGACCTGGACAAGTTCATTCATTTTCAGATTCCTTTCGTGGCGTCAGTTCGCGCCATGAGAGCGAGTTCGATAAATGGCAGCAGGCGCTGGCGCAGTGCCGTGATTGTTTGGCGGTATGCCTCGAGCTGCTGCTCGTCGGGCCGCGAGGTAGCTCCCGGGTCCGGGAGGTTCCAATGCAGCGTATTGTGCGGTCCCGGTAGTCGTGGGCAGCTGTCGCGCGCGCGTTCTGAGAGCGTAATCACGTAGTCGAAGCAACGGTCGCGGAATTCAGTCACGTCCTTCGATCGGGCCATGCCCCAATCGATCCCTTGCTCCTGTAAAGCCCGGACTGCGTATACACTCACGGGCTCAGGAAGAAGGCCAGCCGAGCAAACTGCGAAGGCCGCCCCCCCGATTTGCCGAAGCAGAGCTTCGCCCATTTGGCTTCTGCCCGAATTAGCGTTGCAGAGGAAGAGCACCCCGATCGGTTCCGCGGTTCCCCTGCTGCGGTCGAGATTGGTCGTGCTTGCGAACGTTTCCTGTAGATCGTCGAGTTCATCAATCAGCCTGGTGAGGGCTGCCTGCTGGTGGTTTATCTCGGCGCGCCGAACGCCAAGAATTGCCGCCACCTCGGCCGTGAGGATGTCTCCCGCAACGAACCGGAGCGCGAGAGCACCTGCCTCCGCCGGGGGCACTCCCAGGCGGCGCAGCGTCGAAATGAACTGCAGCAACCGCCGGTCTTGATCGGAATACGCCCGATAGCCATTCGAATCGCGTCGCGCCGGCGGCAAGACCCCAGCGCGCTCGTACCAGCGAACGCCCGAAGCGGAGAGGCCTGCGCTCCGAGCGACTTCTGAGATGTTCACGGGCGAAGCCTAAACCTTGTAGCGACTGCAAGGTCAACACTTCCTTCGGCACGTTAAATTGCTAGCTCACCTGATCGGTATCCCCTATACTCGCCCATGTGGCAAGGGAGGCGTTCGCGTGACTGAGACTGCAACTTACCGATCGGAGCTCACCGCGCGGCTCCGCGCTATCACCGATGACATCGCCTGGGTTGTTCGTGGCACCTCGAGCGAGCAGGGCCACTACAAGCCCGCCGACTACGAATGGTCTATCCACGAGCACCTCTCCCATCTGCGGGACATGGAGCAGGAGGTCTACCTCCCTCTTCTCCGCTGGGCTACCGTGCCCGATATGCTCGACCCGCTCGATTATAGCCGGAAAGACTGGCATAGCTCGCGCTACCACCCGATGGAAGCGCTCCCCGCGATGGTCTCCGATATCCAGCGAATTCGCGATGAAGAACTCGCGATTTTCCGCCGCATGAACGATACGACCTGGACGAAGTTCCGAAACGACACGCGCTGGGGGCCACTCACCTGCCAGTGGATCGCTGAACTCATGTACCGCCACGCCCTCGACCATATCCAGGGCATGGTCGCGTTGAAGCAGGACCTCAACCTTGCAACACTCCAGCCACCGCCTATTGTTGTTGGTGGATATATCGGAGGAAGCAGGTAGAAACGCCCATGCGGCTGCGAAGCATCGTCTCCATCCCGGCCGGCGGCACTGGCCTCTCTGAAGCACTCGAATCCCAGGCAGATGCCGTCTTGCTCACGCTCGCCGATGACATCCTGCCCGTCGCCGACCTCCGGAACGCCGTCGTCGAAGCTACACGGCAGGCTGCTGCAGCCGGAAAGCTCGTTCTCGTTGCGGTGAACCATCCGCGCACGAACATGCTGCGGGACGATATCGACGCCGTGCTCACGAAAGATGTGAAGGCGCTCGTCCTGCACCATGCAGTCGAACCCCAGGATGTCCGCGATACGGCAGTACTCCTGCGCGAGTTCGAACTGAACCGTGACATCGAACCCGGCGACACTCAGATTTTTCCCGTCGTCGATACCGCCCGTGGCCTCATGCGCGCTGGCGACATCGCTTCGGCCGCACCTCGTGTCGGGGGCCTTGTATTCCACTCTCGAAACTATGCGCACGATGTCGGCGCTCGCGACGAACAGAAAGGCGACCGGCTGGCCTATCCTCGTGGCCAGGTCGTTGCCGTCTCCCGCGCCATCGGCGGCCAACCGCTGATCGTTGCCGACGGGATGGAATCGCAGTATCTCTCGCAGTACGGCTTCGCCGGCATCATCCTGCGCGAACTACGAAACGTCCCCGCAGCCAATGCATCGTTCACTCCGTACGACGAAATCCGGAACCAGTCGCAGCAGGCGCTCGAACGCTTCGAACAGGCCCGCATCGCCGGCTCGCTCGTCGCCCGTCACGGCGATCGCATCATCGATTCGGCAGCCGCGCGACGCGCCCGCAGCGTGGTGGAGTAGGCCAGGGGGCAGCTCTGACGTTCGACGAGTCCCGAAAGGGGGGAGGGCAGAACGCCATGGCGTCAGGGAGCACCAGCGGGCCAGAAAGCACCGCCGAGAGAGTCGCGTTGTGGCGTGCGCTTCATCTGTTGGTCGACGCTTCCCCGCACGTACTT
>JBATAT010000181.1:0-3016 GCA_049662005.1 Tepidiformaceae bacterium | reverse complement strand
CCGTTTCGAAGGCGCCCAGCGCGACCTCTATCAGCTCGTGCTCGATGTCCAGCACTCTGCGATTTCGGCCGCCCGGCCCGGCGTCGAGTACCGCGACCTGCACATGGCCGCCTGCCACCAGATTGCCGAGGGGCTTGCCGGCCTTGGCATCCTCAAGGGCGCGGCCACGGAACTCGTCGAACGCGATGCCCACGCGCTCTTCTTCCCCCACGGCCTTGGCCACATGCTCGGGCTTTCGACCCATGACGCTGGTGGCTGCCTCGCCGGGCGAACCCCGAGCGACCGTTTCGGGTTGAAGTGGCTGCGCGCCGACCTGCCCCTGCAGCCGGGATACGTCGTGACCATCGAACCGGGCATCTATTTCATCAAGGCGCTTATCGACGATCCGGCGCGCCGCGAGCAGTTCGCCGATTGCGTGGACTGGGCGAAGGTCGAAGCCCTGCGTGGCTTCGGTGGCATCAGGATCGAAGACGACATACTCATCGAGGAAAGCGGCAGCCGTGTCCTCACGGCGGCCATCCCGAAAACAATTCCGGAGATCGAAGCGCTCCGGGCGGAGGCGCTCGATTCGTGACCAAACCGTTTGAAGCACTGACGTTCGCACAGGTCGCGAGCTTTCCCCGGCCCGGCACCGTTGTCCCGGCCAGGCTCGGGTTCACGCCCGATGGGCACGCCGTGACCTACCTGTACAGCGAAGAAGGCAGCCTTGTTCGCAGCCTCTGGCGCTTCGACATCGCCACCGGCGACAAGGGCGTTCTCGCCGGGCCACCACCCGCAAGCACCAACGAGGCCGCGCTTTCGCGCGAAGAAGAGTTGCGGCGTGAACGTGCCCGCCTTCGCGAGCTCGGCGTTACCGACTACCAGTTCGCATCGAAGTCCGAGCAGCAGGTCCTGCTCGTGCCCGGCGGCGGGAAGCTGTGGGTCAGCATCGGCGACGCCGAAGTCGCGGAGGTTCCCGGCTCCGAGGGCGCCATCGACCCGCGCCTGAGTCCCGATGGCGCCATGATCGCGTTCGTTCGCGACGGTGAACTCTGGGTGCTGCCGACGGCGGGCGGCGAGGCCAGGCAACTTACCAGCGGCGCCGAAACGGGCATCACGAACGGCCTCGCCGAGTTCATCGCGCAGGAAGAACTCGACCGTGATCGCGGCTTCTGGTGGAGCCCCGATGGCGCACGGATCGCCTTCATTCGCGCTGATAGCCGCCACATCAAGGACTACACGATCGTCCACCAGGGCAAGGCGACCGTCGAAAATGAGCCGCACCGCTACCCGTTCGCTGGCGAACCCAATGCGATCGTGCAGCTCGGGGTTGTGGATCTCGCGACGGTTGACACAACCTGGGTGGACCTGGGCGACGACACCGACTTCTACATTGCACGAGTCGGCTGGCGGCCAGACGGCGTGCTTTCGACACAATTGCTGTCGCGCGACCAGCGAACGCTGCGATTGCTCACGTTCGATACCAACGGCGCGGCGACCCTCTTGCTTGAAGAGCACCAGGAACCCTGGCTGAACCTCCAGGGGGAGACCGCCTTCCTCGAATCCGGTGGGTTCCTCTGGCTAAGCGAGCGCAGTGGCTGTGCGCACCTTTATCGCTACGATGCCGGCGGTTTCGAATGCACGCAGCTGACCTCCGGCGACTGGATGATCACCCACATCGCCCGGGTGGATGAGCCCGCCGGGCTCGTGTACTTCGTCGCGACGAAGGAATCACCGCTCGAACGGCACCTCTATTCTGTGCCGATCGCTGGCGGCGAAATCACCCGGCTGACCAGCGAGCCCGGATACCACGGGGTCTCGGTGGCGAAATTTGGCGGGCGCTTTATCGATTCGTGGAGCACGCGCGAACACGGCCCGAAGATCGCCATCCGCAACGCTGGCGGCGCACCGCAAACGGTGCTCTTCGAGAACGAGGGCGCTTCTGCCGGCGAGCTCGGCCTGGCCCCACCCGAAACCATGACCTTCGCTGCCGCAGATGGCTCGACCATGTACGGGATGGTCTACAAGCCGGCCGCGATGGAGACCCGGCGAAAGTACCCGCTCGTCGTCTCGGTCTATGGCGGCCCCCACGCCCAGCGAGCCGTCGACGACTGGTCGCTGACGGTCGACCTTCGCGCGCAATACCTCGCGCAGCAGGGGTTCATCGTCCTCAAGGTCGACAACCGCGGAAGTGCGAACCGCGGGCTTGCCTTCGAAGCCGCCCTCGCCGACCGCATGGGCACCGTCGAAGTCGACGACCAGGTCGCAGCCGTTGGCGCTATGGCCAAATTCCCCTGGGTCGATACCTCGCGCGTCGGCATCTACGGCTGGAGCTACGGCGGCTACATGACCTGCATGGCGATGATGCGCGCCCCGGAGGTGTTCAAAGTCGGCGTCGCCGGCGCACCGGTGACCGATTGGGATGGCTACGACACCGGCTACACCGAACGCTATATGGGCACCCCCCAATCGAATCCCGAGGGATACAAGGACAGCTCCGTTCTTACCCATGTTTCGAAGTTGCGCGGCAAGCTGCTGCTGGTCCATGGCATGGTCGATGAGAACGTCCAGTTCCGGCACACTGCCCGCCTCATCGTCGCGCTGACCGAAGCGAACAAGGACTACGACCTGCTGATCTTCCCCGAAGAACGTCACATGCCCCGCGATGCCCGGGGCCTCGAGTACCAGGAGCGCCGCGTCCTCGAGTACTTCCAGCGAGAATTGTAACCGGGTGGGTCTGGGTCGAGACGACGAGCGGACTCCGAGCGTGAGTCGGCGCCAAATCTGGATTTGAGATTTTGGGTTATCCCCTAGGCATGACTGTGTCGGGCAGAAGCGCCGATATTCGCCCTTTGCGCGACGGATTTATCGCCGCGGTGATGGTAACGATTGCCTATCTCACGTTCTTTGGTTTAGGGATTGCGACTGGACACGATGTGTTGATCGAATTTGCCGTTGCTCAGATTGCATTCCAGCTTGTTGGCTTCTGGATCGTAGCAGGAGTCCTTTCATGGTTACTGCGTCGCTGGGGCTAGTC
>JBATAT010000180.1:0-10892 GCA_049662005.1 Tepidiformaceae bacterium | reverse complement strand
CTACTTCAGATCGACGCTTCGACGGCCGGTACCGCTAAACACCACGCTTGTCGCCCCAGATGAGGATGTGGAGGCGTGTAGTGAAGCGATAGCCGCGCGCGGTGCAAAGTTCGGCCAACCAGGGGCTTTTCGCGTTTAGCGCGGCGGCCGTAGTCCCCTCGGGCATGAGGACGACCCTGCCGGGTGGGATACCGAAGCGCTCGCGCTGGGCCTCCACCTCCGCGACGTCGCCGGGGGCGACAATCACGAACTTGAAGAACGCGGTTTCAAGCGAGGCGAGGGCACGGAGTGGGGTTTCCGGGAGACGAGCGAGACCCTCGTTTCCCGAGTGCTTCAGCTTGGGGGAGACATTCCATTGATCGACGAGTTCGGAAAGTTCGCCGGGGGCGATGGTGCCGTTGGTTTCAATTTCGATGCGCAACCCGGCGCGCTTCAGTTCGGAAAGGAGCGGGACGAGCTGGCGTCTCTGAATCATCGGTTCGCCACCGGTGATGACGACGTTCCGCGGAGGTCGCGCGAGGACATCGTTGGCAATTGTCTCGACATCTAGTTCGGTGATCTGTTCGGACCTTTCGAAGCGGTCCCAATCCCATGTGTAGGCGGTATCGCACCAGGAGCAGCGGAGGTTGCAGGTGCTGAGGCGAACGAAGGTGCTGGGAAGACCGGCGGAGACGCCTTCGCCCTGGATCGACGAGAAGATCTCCGGACTACCGTCCGACATGCGCGAGACGAGCAGCCGCGGCGTCACCTCGACGGTCATGGCCGCTGCGCCAGTGCAGGATCGAGGATGCCAGCGGCGGCGAATCCGGCCGCTCGGAGTTCGCAGGAATCGCACGCTCCACACGGCGATTCGAGCCCGGCGTAGCAGCTCCAGGTCAGTTCGAGGGGCGCACCGAGTTCGGTCCCGTAGCGGGCAATGTCCGCCTTCGACATGTTGATGATGGGAGCTTCGATATGCATAGGGACGTGGTAGGCCGTGCCCACTTTGCTGCCAAGGCGGATGACCTCGGTAATTGCGTCGTAGAACTCGGGGCGGCAATCGGGGTAGCCGGAATAGTCGATTGCGTTGGCGCCGACGAAGATCGCGCCCTCGAGTGATGCCGGGGCGGCGCCTTCGCGTTCGATTCGGTCGAGGAGCCAGCTTTCGAGGGCCGCCGCGGCGAGCGTGACGAAAAACGTGTTGCGGAGAGGCACGTAGGTATTCGGGATATCGGACGCCATCGCCGCCGGGGCGCGGTTTTCGGGCAGCGCGTACTGCTCGCTGGTGAGCGACGAGAAGGATGCGAGGTTCGCGTAAAAGCTCGCGTCGACTTCGACGAGAGGGATGGCGAGGTGTTGGGCGACGGCGCGGGCGGATCGAAGCTCGCGCAGATGGCGCTGGCCGTAGCCAATGCTCAAGGCCCTGACTTCGTGGCCCTGCCTGACCGCGTGCGCTGCGACGGTGGTCGAATCGAGGCCGCCGGAGAGGAGAACAATCGCCTGCATAGGAGAACGGTAGCAGGCGGATTGGTTGGCGGGCAGCTCGGAGTCGTTCGCGAAGGAGCGGTTCGCCGTAGGCTATGGGCCATGAGCCAAAACAACGAACGAAAGCCAGCCGGATTCCGGTTGTACGACTGGGATGCAATCGCGGGGATCCTCGCTGCGGGCGCGGCGCTGGTGCTTCACCTCCTGCACGTCATCGAGACGGATGTGCTCCTGACGATCGCCCTCGTCGTGCTGGCACTCTTGTTGTTCCGGGACCTTCGACGTGAAGCCCAGGACGAAAGGCTCGTCGAGACCGTGGTTGAGACCAGTTCAACCGTGGCGGGAATCCTCAGCCGGATGGAGCGCCCGGATGTGTTGCTCATCGGGCCGCGCGCACTGCGGACTTCGAGCGAGAGCTTCGCGCGGATGGCGCACGGCGAGATGATCTGGTTCAACGTTTGCCTGCTGATGTTCCGGCCGCAATCACTCTTCGATGCACTGCTCCGGCCGGCACTGGTGAACCCAAAGGTGACGGCCATCCAGTTCGTGCTGGATGAATCGGAACGCGAAAGCTGGGTAACCCAGGTGGTCCCGAAGGCAGAGGCCACGGGTGGAGCCGAGAAACTCCGGGAACCCCGCTGGGTCCCACTCAAGCAAGAGGCGGTTTCATTCATCCTCGCGGATACGGCGGAAGGCACGACTGAAGCGCACCTGAGCTTCTGGGGCGAGCCGTTTATGTCACGCACGGCGGGGTTCGATATTCCGCGCTTTGTCTTCCATGTCCAGGCGCATTCGGACCTGATCCCGCAATTGCTCGAACTGGAACGCCGATTCCGAAGCCCATCGGCGCGGTAATACGCGCCGTAAGGGTAAGTCGACCTCAGTCGAGCAGGACGAGCAGGTCTTCCGCGCCGTGAATGCCGCGGACGATGATTTTTTCCACATCGGCGGTTCGGCTGGCACCCGTGAGGATGAGTGCATCCCCGTCTCCGAGGTGTGATTCGAGGTTGTGCGGGTAGGCGACGATCGATTCCGCCGCGAGCTTGACGACGACCCGGTTGGCGGCGAGGAGGGGGCGGCGGGCGGCATGGTCGCCGGTGAGGAGGACGCTGCCGGTTGAGGCGATCCCGGCCGCGGCGGTGAGGACGCGGTCGCCATCACGGGATTCGTATTCGGTTACGACTTCGACACCCAGTTGTCTTGCACGGTGGGCAAAGCGCCCGGGGAGATCGGCCGGCGGTTGCTCGACAATGGCAGCGACCGGAATGATGCTGCGCCGATCGGCTGCCTTGAGGAGCAATTCCGGGTCATGCTCCTGGGATGGGTCGGGCAGGAGGCGGGGGTCATCACGCTGGGGCCCGGGCGGGCGAACCGTTCGGCCGAAGGTGCGCAGGCCCACCCGCGCGAGTGCGGTGGCGGCGCGTGCGCGGGTTGCACCGCCGAAGGATGCGGCCCAACCTTTCCAGGCCATGCGTTCCTTGAAGTCGGCGGCTTGTTTCTCGGAAACGGCATCGCCACGCAGATCGAGCAGCATACGGTGCAGGGGGATCCCGACAGGGCACGATTCGGTGCAGCGTCCACAGAGGCTCGAAGCAAACGGGAGGTCCGCGAATCGGCCATCCGGCCAGAGCAGCGGCGAAATGATCGCGCCGATGGGGCCCATATAGGGAGAACCGTAGGAAAGGCCCCCGGCTGCGCGGTATACGGGGCAACCGTTCATGCAGGCGCCACAGCGGATGCACTTCAGGATGTCGCGGTAGCGAGGATCGGTCAGGATGGCCGAACGTCCGCCATCGACGAAGACGACATGGCGTTGCTGGCCTGGCATGGGGTCGGCGAGGAAGTGACTGAAGGAAGTCAGCGGCTGGGCCGTCGCACTGGGGGCGAGGACTTCGAGGATGGAAAGCGCTGCTGCTTCATCGGCGACGACCTTCTCGAGACCGGTGACCGCGATATGGAGCTTCGGATGGCTGGCGCCGAGCGACACGTTGCCTTCGTTTTCGACAATGGTGATGCGACCGGAGCTTGCGACGACGGCGTTGGCGCCGGTTATCCCGGCATCGCAATCCTTGAAGAAATCACCAACCACGTCCCGGACGTAACGGCTGAGGCGAGTTGGGTCATCGTCGGGCAGGTCGGCGCCAGTGCGGGCGAGCATTTCACGGATGCGGGCACGGTTGAGGTGGAGGGCCGGTGCAGTGATGTGGCTCGGGCCGCGGCCTTCGATATCGACGATGTATTCGCCGATGTCGGTTTCGAGGACGTCAATACCTTCGGCGCGAAGTGCGTGGGTTAGGCCGATCTCTTCGGCGACCATCGATTTGGATTTAGCGACACGCTTCGCATCTCCGAGGAGTTCGCGAACTTTCGCGACCGCATCTTCGGCGGTTTCGCAGCGGTGATAGCCGATGCCACGGCGTTCGAACTGGCCGCGGAGCTGTTGGTGGAGTTCTTCGAGGTGGTCGATGGCGTAGGAGCGGGCGGCGCCGGCGCGCTGGCGGGCGTCGGCAGGACCGCGCGAGAGCATCGCTTCGGAATCGGCGACGAGTTTTCGCATGATCGGAGTGACGGTGGCGGATGGCCGTTCGATGCGCATTTCGCGGCTGGCGCGTTCGCGGTAGCTGCTCATGAGAGAGCTCGCGCGAGGAGTTCGGCGAGCGACCAGCCCTGGATCTGCATGCCGATGCCGCGGGCACCGCTCTCGATGTGGGCGAGGCAGGAGTAGTCGCTGGAGACGACGATGCGCGCGCCGGTGAGGGAGATGTCATCGAGCTTCGAGGTCATCATCGCGACCGAGACTTCGGGTTGTTTGACCGAAAAGGTGCCGCCGAAGCCGCAACACTCGTCTTCGTACAGAAGCGGGCGGACTTCGAGGCCATCGACGCGGGCGAGGAGGCCCTTCACCGCGCCGCTCGCGTGCAACTCCCGGCGAGAGTGGCAGGAGTCGTGGTAGGTGATAACGCCCTCGAGCTTAAAGGTGAGCTTATCCAGGCGCGGGTGGTTGGCGAGGTAACTGGCGAAATCGACAAAGCGGCTGGCGATGCTGGTCGCACCGGCGGCGCGGCTGCCTTCGAAGAGGGTCGGCAAGTAGTGGCGGACCATCGAAGTGCACGACCCGGAGGTGGTTACCACCACCTGGTGGGGCTGCGCAGCTTTGAGGAGTTGGCGGCCGACACCACGGGCTTCATCGTGGAAGCCGCTATTGAACGCCGGTTGTCCGCAACACCGGCCGTCGATCATCGTGACCTGATCGCCGAGCGCCTCGAGGATGTGGCGAGCGAAGCCGATGTCCTGGGGGCGCAGGGTCGACATGTAGCAGGGATCGAAGAGTGCGACTCGGGCCATGAGCCATTGTAAGCACGTTCGGCCGAACCTTCCGTTGCCATGCTCGCGCGGACATGCCTTGCCCAAGGCAAGAACCCATGGGTATTCTCTCGACTCGACGCACGAGGCAACGCTTTTTCATCCACGGAGACTCCATGAAACGCATTCGCAAGCGCGAAGGCCGCGCGCTCGATCCGCGGCCGCGCATGTGGCCACCCACCACGTATAGCCGCCGCGCGATCCTCGGCGGAGTGACGGCTCTGCCTGTCATCGCGCTCGCCGGTTGCGGTGGCGATGACGATACTGCTCCGAAATCGATGGAAACCGAACCGGCGGGCGAGACGATGGCACCCTCGGCCAGTGCAACGCCAGCGGCTTCGGTTGCCACCCAGCCCACCGGCAGCAGTCCATCGCCAGCGGGGTCAGATCTGTATTTCCCACCCGCCACCGGGGAGTGGGAGAAAGCGGATGCGGCAAAGACCGGATGGTCGCCGGCTGGTCTCAAGAACCTCGTGACGCTGGTCGAAGAGAACAGGTCATTCACGTTCATGATGCTGGCCGGCGGGCGCATTCTGACGGAGAACTACTTCGGACCAGCGACGGTGACTTCGGCATACGACATCTTCTCGGCGCAGAAGAGTGTGACCTCGACGCTCATCGGCATCGCCCGCGGAAAGGGGCTGCTGAAGCTCGACGATAAGGTGTCGACGTATTTGCCGGAGGGCTGGTCTAACGCGGCACCAGCCGACGAAGCGAAGATCACGATAGAGCACCTCATCACGATGACCAGTGGCCTCGATCCGAGGACCCTGCGGAAGGTCACCGAGCCCGGCACGGTGTTCGCCTACAACACCGCCGCGTACCAGAAGACCAGACCGCTGCTCGAAAAGGCCGCAGGCGAAGACATCAACACCATCACGCGTGAGTGGCTGTTCGGGCCGATCGGCGTTAGCGAGCTGACAAGATGGGCGGTCCGCCCGAAGGCAGAGAAGGACCCGACCGGCGACCTTCCCTGGGGCCTCAGCATGACGGCGCGAGACATGGCCCGTTTTGGGCTGGTGTCGCAACACCGAGGCCTGTGGGCGAAGAAGCAACTGGTGAGCCGGTCGTGGTACGACGAGGCCTGGGCGTCATCGAAGGCGGAGCGCGACTACGGATACCTGTGGTGGCTGATGGGCAAACGCAACATTGCTGGCGCCCCGGAGGATTGGGTCGCTGCCCTCGGGGCGATGGACCAGAAGATCTACGTTGTCCCGAGCCTGGACCTCGTGGTCACACGCCAGGGACTGGCGGCGAAAGAAGAGTCGCTGAACACTTCAAATTTTGACGTCGCTCTCTTCAAGGCGATCGTTGCCGCCCGCGCGTGAGACAGGTTTGGGAGTGGCGCCAGAGCGCCGAGGGATGCCGCCTTCACCTATGCCCGTTCGAGGAACTCGAGCCGGTTGCCGAAGGGATCGAATGCGTAGAAGCGGTGGAAGCCGGGAAGCGGGCGATCGGTTTCGGTGGCGAGGCCCGCGGCCTCGATGCGCGCCCTGAGCGCACCGAGGTCCTGGACAAGAAAGGCAGGATGGCGGCGCGTCGGAGCAATCGGATCTTCAACGCCGCAGTGGATCTCCTGCTCGCCGCACTGGAACCAGGCGCCCCCACGGTCTTGCAACGTCGCCGGCTTGGGTATTTCATCGAGCCCGAGGACAGCGCCGTAGAACTCGCGCGCGCGGTCTTCGCCAGCCGGCGAAATCGCCACCTGGACATGGGCAATTCCAAGAACGTTCATGGCGTTCACCTCGAAAGCGGAGTCTAGCGGGTGCGTCGCAATCGCAGGTTTGTGCGCTGCCATCTGCGGTCTTTCTCACACTTCCAGCGCGTTCCTCGAAAGTTCCGCCCTAAGCATGAGCCGATTCGGCGCTTAGGGATGAGGTTGGCATCACTCGCCCTCCTGAAGAGTGCCCGCGCCCTCCCCGGCACACTCGACTGACGGGTTGGGACCAGCCCGAAGGAGGTTACATGATGTCGTTCTTCTCGCCCGATCGGCTCGCTCGGCGGAGCGCGAATCACCCGTGGCTCACACTGGGCGTGTGGGTACTGGTGGTGGTCGCTGGCTTCGCTGCTGCCACCCAGATCACGTTCACACCCGGCTTCGAAGTTCGCGGGTCGGATTCGGTGAAAGCCGAGCACGTTCTCGAGGACGACATCCTTGGCAAGTCTCCTGCCGCCGAGACGGTCGTTGTGCAGTCATCGACGCTGACGGTCGACGATCCGGAGTTCGCGGCTTTCGTGGAGACGCTCACCCATGACCTCCGGGGTCTCGACGCTACCGTCGGCTCGGTGACGAACTACTACGAACTGAACGACGACAGCCTCGTCTCGGACGACCGCCGGACAACGATCCTGCCGGTCAGTTTGAAATCAGACGTGACGGACGCGGTGGAAAAAGTCGGGCCGATGCTGGATGTGCTGGCCACGCGCGAAAACAGCGGGTTCACGGTGGTTTCCGCTGGTGACGGATCGATCTGGCACGACGCGCAGCACCAGTACGAAAAGGACCTGGCTGCGGGCGAAGCGATTGGGGTGCCGGTTGCGCTCGTGATCCTGGTGGTGGTCTTTGGCGCGGTCGCTGCGGCGGGTGTGCCGATCATCCTGGCGATTCTCGGCATTGGCGTAGCGATGGGCGTCACGGCGCTGTTGAGTCACGTGTTCAGCATCGACAGCATGACGGTGAATATGATTTCGATGATTGGCCTGGCGGTCGGCATCGACTACACCCTGTTCATCGTGGAGCGTTTCCGCGAGGAGCGGCTGCGCGGGGTCGCGAAGGTTGAGGCGGTGGTAATCGCGGGATCGACGGCGAGCCGGGCGGTGCTCTTCTCGGGGATCACGGTCATCATTGCCCTGGCCGGGCTGATCATCGTCCCCACCATCATCATGACGAGCCTTGCCATTGGTGCGATCACGGTCGTGATAGCGGCAGTGGCACTCGCGCTCACACTCCTGCCGGCCGTGCTCAGTTTGCTGGGCGACCGGATCAACTGGCTCACGATCCCGGGGCGAAAGCAGAAGCAGCTGGATAACGAAACGGCTGGCTTCTTTGGGAAAACCACCGCGATTGTGATGCGCCATCCATGGGTTTCGGCCGGGTTGAGCGCGGCATTGCTGGTGGCAATGGCGATTCCGTATCTTCGGATCGACATCGGATCGACCGGGATCAGCACGTTCCCCCAGGACCTCCAGAGCGTCCAGGCGTTCAACATCCTGGACCAGGAGTTCTCAGCTGGCCGGATCGACCCGGTGGACGTGGTCATCGATGGCAGGGCGAATTCGCCAGAGGTGGAAGGGTCATTCTCCAGGCTGCGGGCAATCGTGGCCAAGGACCCGGCCTTCGCCGATACTACCGAATTGCAACTGGGCCCGGACGGGACCGCCGGGTACGTCTCGTTGTTCTTGAACGGCGATGCTTCGAGCCCCGAAGCGATGAGCGCGTTGCGACGCCTCCGATCCGACTACGTGCCAGAGGCCTTCGGCAGCCGCGCCGGGGATGTGCTGGTTGGCGGCGGCACGGCGAGCACCGTCGATTACATCGACACCATGAACACCTACCTCCCGGTTGTGATCGGTTTTGTGCTGGCGCTGAGCTTCGTGCTGTTGCTCCTCGTCTTCCGCTCGATCGTCATCCCGGTTAAAGCGATCGTTATGAACCTGCTGAGCGTGGGCGCTGCCTACGGGCTCATCGTCCTGGTGTTCCAGGAGGGTGTCGGCGCTGGCATGTTCGGCTTCCACCAGTCAGACCAGATCGAGGCCTGGCTGCCAGTCTTCCTCTTCGCGGTCCTGTTCGGGCTATCGATGGATTACCACGTATTCCTTTTGAGCCGCATCCAGGAAACGTTCCTCGCGACCGGCGACAACCACTTTGCGGTTTCACACGGCCTCCGATCGACTGCCCACATCATCACCGGCGCGGCGGCGATCATGATGGTCGTGTTCGGCGGATTCGCGATGGGAGAGATGGTTGCACTGCAGCAGATGGGCTTTGGCCTGGCAGTCGCCGTCTTCCTCGACGCGACGGTGGTGCGAACGGTGCTCGTTCCGGCAAGCATGGAGCTGCTCGGTGCAGCGAACTGGTATCTGCCGGGCTGGCTCGAGTGGCTGCCGCAGATCCGAGTCGAGGGCCACACACCGGTAGCCGCTGGCGAACCGGTAGCCGCTTTCGACTATGCCCCGGGCATCGCAGGAGGCAGGTAGGTCCTCACGGCATCCGTTTCACTCAGCGGGGGCCCCTGCGATTTGCGGGGGCCTTCGTGCGTTCCTGCAGGAAGGCCAGCCGGGGCGCGAAACGGTATCCTCATGGTATCCAGAGGTTGTTCGGGGGGTGTATGGAAATCCAGCAGTTCGTGACCGAGGCGCTCGGGGATTCGTCGTACATCGTGATCGCCAACGGTGTTGCTGCAGCGGTGGATCCGCAGCGGGATATCCGCCCCCTCCTGCGAGTCGCCGAGGAACGCAACGTGGCGATTGAGTATGTCTTCGAAACTCACGTCCACAACGACTACGTTTCCGGTGGCCGCGAGTTGGCGGCGCGAGGCGCGAAGATCGTCGCGGCCGCGAAATCGGAACTGCAATTCCCGCATCTACCGGTTGAGGACGGTGCTGAAATCGAGTTCGGCGGCGCCCGCTTGCGGGCAACATCAGCGCCGGGACACACCTACCAGCACACCGCCTACATCGCGATTGATGAACGCGGCACGACCCGGGCGGCGTTCACGGGCGGGGCGTTGCTGATGGGCAGTGCGGGGCGGACTGACCTGCTGGGGGGTGCGCACACGGCAGAACTCACGCGCCTGCAGTGGGAAAGTGCCCAGAAACTTGCGAAGATGCTTCCCCTGAGTTCGTCGGTGTTCCCCACGCACGGGGCCGGTTCGTTCTGCAGTTCGACTGGTTCTGCGCTGGAACGATCCGGACCGTTTTCGCTGGAGGCGGAACGAAACCCGGCGCTTACATCACTCTCGGCGGAAGCCTTTGCGTCGATTCAACTGGCGACGAATCCGCCCATTCCCGGCTACTACCGCCATATTGCGCCGATCAATCGCGCCGGGGCGCGCGTCTTCGGTGAACCGCCGACGCCGGCACACCTGGAACCGGATGACGTGGCCAACACGACGGCAACGGTGATTGATATCCGGCCACGGCAGGCGTTCGCCGCGGGGCACGTGCCGGATTCGCTCGAAATCGAAGAGAGTGGAAGCTTGCTCGCGTATGTGGGCTGGCTGGTGCCGTTCAACGGGCCAATTGTGCTGGTCTCGGAAGATCGCGCCCAGGCCGAGCGCATCACCGTCGATTTGTTCCGGATCGGGTACGAAGATGTTCGCGGGTACCTGACCTTCAGTGAGTGGCACCGGGCCGGGCGGCCAATCGCGGAGCTGGGCATTGCAACCGTGGCGGATGCACGTGAGATCCTGGCCGACGGGACGCTGCCGGTCATCGACACGCGATTCGCGGACGAGCACAAGTCGCAGCCGCTTCGCGGTGCGCTGAAGCTCCCATTCGATGAGTTGAGTTCGTGGGCGGCATTCGCACCGCCGCGTTCGTTGGTGGTGTGTGCCAGTGGCCAGCGGGCGACGATGGCTGCGAGCGCACTGCAGAAAGCGGGGCGTGAAGTGGTCGCGTTGATGGATGGCGGGGTTGAGGACCTGGTCTAGTTTTCGGGAGCCTGGTGTGCAGGCGAACCCGGCTGGAGGTGTTCGGCGAAGAATTGTTCGAGCCGCGCCCAGCTGTGTTCGGCGTCCTTCGCGTTGAATGCGACCCGTAGTGGCCCCCATGCGCCGAGCTTCGCCATCACTCCACGATGGTCACTCATGTAGCTGTGGCCGGATGCAGGATAGGTCACGACATCGTTGGCGACCTGGAGGCCCTGGAGGTGGTGGGCGAGTTTTCGGCCGTTCTTGCCGAACACCCGGTCGCGCCCGCCATAGCCGCCAAGGACAGGGCAGACACCATCGAGATCATCCTGGGCATCGGGAACGGCGCCGTAGAAGGTGGCGGCGGCCCCGAGCGGTGCACGAACGGCGAACAGCAGGGCGATACCCCCGCCCAGACAGAAGCCAACGACGCCG
>JBATAT010000179.1:0-4071 GCA_049662005.1 Tepidiformaceae bacterium | reverse complement strand
CGATATCGGCAAGAACCTCGTCGACATCATCCTCAGCAACAACGGCTACACCACCTACAACCTCGGGATCAAGCAGCCCATCCAGAACATCATCGACAAGGCCAACGAAGTGGATGCCGATGCGATCGGCCTCTCCGGCCTGCTCGTGAAGAGCACCGTCGTCATGCGCGAGGACCTCGAGGAGTTGAACGCCCGCGAACTCTTCCACTTCCCCGTCCTCCTGGGCGGTGCTGCCCTCACCCGGCGCTACGTCGAGGACGACCTGCGGCGCATTTACAAGGGCGTTGTTTACTACGCCCAGGATGCTTTCGAAGGGCTCGCAACGCTCGACAAGGTCATCCCGGCCGCGCGAGCTGGAGAGCCCCTGCCACTCCTCACCCGGGGTGGCGCTGAAGTGGAGCGAAAAGCGGACGACCCGTATGACGCCGTCCAGGTGGTCGTCCCGGGAAGCGGCGGCAACGATGACTCGGGTCCGAAGACGAGCGACTACGTCCGCTCGGAAGTAAAACGCGACGTTCCCATTCCGGTTCCGCCATTCTGGGGCAGCCGGATCGTTCGCGGGCTTTCGCTGCGCGACATTTTCCCGTGGATCAATGAAGTTCAGCTCTTCCGCGGCCAGTGGCAGTACCAGCGTGGCGAACGCAGCGACGTCGAATACGAGAAGTTCGTCGATGAAGAAGTGCGGCCGGTCTTCCGGACCTGGTCCGAGCGCGCCATCACCGAGCAGTTGCTCGTGCCCCAGGTGGTCTACGGCTACTTCCCCTGCCTCGCGGACAAGAATGAACTGATCTGCTGGCCCGATCTGATAGACGGCAAACCCGCTGGCGAGCCCGGTCGCCTGACCTACCCGCGACAGACCACGGGCCGGCGCCAGTGCGTCGCCGACTTCTTCCGCTCAGTGGAAGAAGCGGCCGCCGGTGGTCCTCAGTTCGATGTCGTCGGCATGTCGCTGGTCACGATGGGCGACCGCGCGAGCCAGTTCGCGAAGGGCTTGTTCGAATCCAATCAGTACAAGGACTACCTGCACTGGCACGGCTTCTCGGTGGAAAGCGCCGAGGCCCTCGCCGAGATGTGGCACAAGCGCATCCGCGACGAACTCGGGATCTCCGGCGCGGATGGACCGACCACGCGCAGCCTCTTCCAGCAGACCTACCAGGGCGCGCGCTACTCGTTCGGCTACCCGGCCTGCCCGGACCTCGAAGAACAAACAAAGATGGCCCACCTGCTGGAGCCTGGACGGATTGGCGTTCAGCTGAGCGAAACCTTCATGTGGCACCCGGAACAGAGCACCAGTGCCGTCATCGTCCACCACCCGGAGGCGCGCTACTTCGTGGTGAAGTAGCGCCCAGACGATCTGTCTCGGGACCTACGTTTGAAATAGGGCAGGCGGTTGTATAGTCCCTCCTCAGCGAATGCCCCCGGCACACTTTTTCAACTCCGATGCGTTTCTTGGTGTAGTTGCCGATGTCCACTTCCCGGGTGCGACCCCTCGAGTCGTTGCCTGGGAAGATGTCGTCGCCAGGACGCTGGTGCATCGGGGGAAGGCCGTCAGTTTCTTCTGGAACTACCCGTTCTACCTTCCGCCGGTCGCTTCACCGGGCACCACCAGCGAGTTCAGCGTCCCCTACCTTAAGAACGTCGTCAGGCAGATAGCTCCGGTGAACGCTGATGAGCCGCCGGGAATGGTTCCGGCACTCTTTATCCGCTGGGAGGGTTTTCCGGCGTGGGAAGCGTACGAACGGTTCGCCGCCCGCGAAATGGGTATGCGGTCGGGATCTATGAGGCGTGATGAAGCTCGTCTGGCACGCGAATTCGGCCCCGTTCACTTCGTTCCCAATGACGAGGACCCCGCCGCATTCCAAAGTGCGATTGAGTGGAAAGCGGAGCAATACCGGCGCTCCCGTCCTGGCTACCGATACTACATTGAGAACAACCTGCGCCTCTATCGGGCAATGCGCGATCGCGGCCTGCTGATGGTTTCTTCCCTGCGGGCTGGAAACCGGATTGTTGCTGCCCAGTTCTCCAACCACTGGGAACGTACTCTGCTCTACCGGTTATCATCGTACGACGTGGAACTGCGTGCCTACTCGCCTGGTGTTATCCACCTTCGCTACCTCTTGCAGTACAGCTACGAGAGGGGAGACACGGAATTCGACTTCAACTTCGGTCGAGAACCGTACAAGTACAAGTACGCGACACATGTGCGCTGGCTGGGGCAGGTGGGCACCGTCCCGAGGGCTGAGGATTGGAACCGCCGTTCACGTATGCTTACTGCCCGTGCCGTTGGCTGGAATCCAGCCGCCTACCGCTTTCTGCGATCGAGCGAGGCCGCGTTCGGGCGCTTCCGGCGGCGGTTGAGGGCGCGATGATCACCGGTGTCCCGGCAATTCTTCTCGAAGGGCAAATGGATGCCCTGCACGACCTCGGGCGCCACGGCGTGAGGGTAGGTGTTGCCCTTCGGCGCCCGGACGGCCCGTCCCGTGCTTCGCGGTATACGGCTTCGTGGGAACGTTCACCTTCGCTTTGGAGTGCTGGATACAGCGAATGGTTCGAGGGATTGTTGGAGCGGAACGCCGATGCAGTCATCTTTCCGCTCCAGGAATCAGATTCGTTCTGGCTGGCTGCCTGGCGAGAACGCCACCCGGCGCATGGGCATCGCATCGCCGTGCCGCCGTTTGATGCGTTGCGTATCGTCACGCTCAAGTCCGAGCTCTACACGGCAAGTGTCGCCCACGGATTGGCAGCGCCGAGAACCTGGATGGCACCGACCGTCGAGGCCGCCCTCGCCGGAATCGAGGGCTCGGCGTTCCCACTGGTGGTGAAACCTCAGTCGCGCTGCGGAAATCGCCACTGGATGCGGGGGCGACTGGTCCGCAACCGGCGTGAACTGATCGGTGCCATCGAGTGGGCGCTCACGAACATCCGTTTCCGCACTGAAGTCTCGGATTGCTGGCCAGACATAAGCACGCCGCTCGTCCAGGAATCTGTCGGTGGGCCTGATCGGCCGATCACGAACATGAGCGGGTTCATCGATCGCGATGGTGACTGGGCTGCCCTGGCGCATCGGAAACTCCTCCAGTTCCCGAGACGCTATGGCAACGGGATCTGTTTCGAATCGGTCCCGCTCAATGGAGCCCTCGCCGAGCGGCTCATCGGCATGCTCCGGTCGATCGGGTTCGTCGGGATGTTCGAAGCCGAATTCATCGAGCGAGGCGAAGAGCGCTTGCTGATCGACCTCAATCCGCGAGCCTTCAACGGCATGACCCTCTCACTGGCTCGAGGACTCAACCCCACCTGGTGGTCGTACCTGGTCGCGACCGGTGCGGGTGAACAGGTAAAACAAGAGATGCGCGCCCTGCGCATGCAGCAGCCACGGCTCGACCTTGTCTATTGCCGAAAACTCGAGTTTGCCGCGACGCTCGCTGGTCAGTCGATACTCTGTGGGTTCGGCCCACGCCAGATCGTCGACTGGGGACGCTGGTATCTTCGAAACCGGTCTGTCATGGTCGATCCATTCATCGCGGACGATGACCCACACATTGGCCGCGCCCGGCTCCGAACACAACTCAACGCCTGGCGGAAGCACCCCAGGGATTTTATCGGGACCTACGTTCGCCGGGGGTCGGGGCGGTAGTTCTGCTCGCCATCCTCGCCCACCGGCTCTTCATCCTCATCGTCACTCTCCGATGCATCGAGCTTCCGGCGCACCGATTTGCGCCGGCTGGGCGGACGGCTCTCCGCGCCCAGCATGCTGAGTAGCGCGGGCGGCAGTTCGCCGGAGCGCACGGGCGCGAAAGGGGTGGTCGCCTCACCGCCATCGTGGAGGACCGCGACGAGAATCGCCGCGGCCGCCTGCTCGAAGCGTGATGCTGGTGGCAGAGCTGGCGTCCCAGCTACCGCCTTTGATGGCGCGGGCGGCAGAGAGCTCAGGAGTTCGCGGATGAGCAGCGTGACCTCCCTGGTTTGGGCTGCCGATCCAGGCGGGGTCGCCGCGTACGCCTGAATCGCCGCGACGATCGCGGCCGCGCGTGGATCGGGCGGCTGACTCGCGAGCAAAGCACCCGCGTGGAT
>JBATAT010000178.1:0-3773 GCA_049662005.1 Tepidiformaceae bacterium | reverse complement strand
CGCCTGGATCGAGCGGGCCGCGCTTGTCGCGAGTTCCGCGAGCCGCTGCAGGCCGGCGGCTGCGCGCGCCGAGTCAGGGGCAGCCTCGATGTCCTGGAGGATGGAGATGACTTCAGCAGGCCCGGGGAATAGCGACTCCGGAACAAAGCCCGGCGGACGGCCAAACTGCGCGGTTCGCGCCTCGGGAGAGATGTGGACACTATCGAGCAGGGGGACGGCTGGTGCGGTCGCTCCGGGCGCCGGTTCAGCGAGCCGCTCGGGCAGGCGCGCGAGTTCGCCCGTCAGCTGGCTTCGCCGCGAGACCAGCTCTTTGCCCACCGCATCTTCGAGTTCACCGATCCGCATTGCGCCGGCCCTGGTTCTGAATCGAGTCCCGCTGGAATTCCTCTTGCTGGAGTTCCTCTTGATTGATGTTCGGCATCAGTGTCGTAGGCCTGATGCGCGTTCACGTTCGCGCCACGCAATCGACCGCTCGCGCATCGGACAGGCAGCGCCGAAACTTCCGGGGTGCGCGAACGCCTCCTCCCGCTGCTGGTCTGCGCTGTTGTGTGCCTTGGTTTCGCGACTGGCGATAGTGCGTCCGCAACCGGGCCGTTGGTCCACCATGACCCAGCGGCGACCGGTGAACTGCTCCCGGCAAGGGACGGTTCGCGCGAGGTCGAGGAGATCGTCCTCGGCAGCGACGAGCGCGTGCAGGTCGCCGATACGAGCCTCTTCCCGTTTAGCACCATCGCCTTCATCGAACTCGAAGACGCCGCCGGTGAGGTCTTCGGTTCGTGCACCGGAACCCTCATCGGCCCGGATGCGCTGCTTACCGCCGGGCACTGCCTCTGGAGCCGCGAGGACGGCGACTGGGTGGCGGAACACCTGCGCGTTGTTCCCGGCAAGGATGGCGATTTCGAACCGTTCGGCGCCGAATACGCCTCCGACTGGTGGGTGCCCGACCAGTACGCACTCGGTGGGTCCGCCATCTGGGATTGGGGCGTTATCAAGCTCCCGAACGACTTGCTGACGCTTGACACCGGTTGGCTCGGGGTAGCCGTGCCCAGCGATAGCGCGCTCGAAGACCCGAACTTCCAACCGGCGATCGTCGGCTACCCGGCGGATAAGCCTCTGGGGACGATGTGGGGTGCTGTCCGGCCCGCGTTCGTTTCGGTCGAACCGTTCAAGCTGCTCTACGACATCGATACCGCTGCAGGCCAGAGTGGTTCAGCCATCTGGTCGGCCGGCGATGGCCCGCTTCGTGGACTGGTGGTCGGTATCCACACCCAGAGCGGGCTTTTTAACAACGGGTCGCGCATCGATGCGGAACTGCTCGGCGATCTGTTGCTCGGGTGCAGCGCCATGGAATGCACGATAGACGTTGTGGATATGCCGGGGCCGGAGCCGCCTCCGCCCGCCGGCAGCCTTCCGTTCCGGAGCTACGGCGTCGCTGTGGCACGGGATTAGCGCGCGCGTCCTGTTCCGCTATCCGCGAGGCCCGGGATCGGACAAACTACCGCGCATGCTTGGTGGGGCGCTCTCGCACCGGGACTTCCGATTGCTGCTGGCCGGGTCCGCCGCAGTCTCGTTTGTGATGCCGATGCAATTCCTGACCCAGATTTTCTGGATCCAGGATCGGTACGAAAGCCGCGAAGTGCTTTACGTCGGCCTGATCGCCGCCTCAAGGGGTTCGGCAATGCTCCTGTTCGGGCTCATTGGCGGCGCCTTTGCGGACCGCTTCGAGCGGCGCCGGGTGCTGCTCGTTTGCGAATCAGTTTCGGTGACGATAGGCGGGGCGGTGGCAATGTTGATGATCTTCGAGCCGCTGGGCGAAGCGAGCATCGGCCTCCTGTTCGTCCTCACCTTTATGGCCGCAGGTACGATGGCCATCGACCAGCCGGCACGCACGGCGAGCACGCCCGCAATCGTCGGCATGAAGGACCTTTCGAGCGCGATCAGCCTGCAAATGGCCGCCCAACAGATTGCGTTCCCGCTTTCGCTGCCGCTCGTTGGCGTCCTCAACTCGGTCTTCGATGCGGGCACCGTTTACCTGCTCACGCTCAGCGCCTGGCTGCTGATCCTCCCGCTCATCTCTCTCCTTCGTTTCCGCAGTGTGGGCACGGGGAAGCGCTCGGTGAGCGTCGTCGCGAATATCCAGGAAGGCCTTAGCTACGCCCGCCGCGACGCCACGATCTTCGGCGTGATCGCACTCGTCGTTGCCCTCCAGGTGCTCGGTATGCCCGGCCCAGCGACCCTCGGGCCGGTCTGGATGACGACCGTCATGGGGCTGAGCAAGTCGGAGTTCGGCGTGATGGCGATGACATGGGGGCTGGGCACACTCGCAGCCTCATGCTTCTACGTCTGGCAACGCCAGCTCCCCACCCGCGGCACGACGCTCTGTGCAGCCGTGTTGCTCTTCGCCGGGTCGGCGATTGTGTTCGCACATTCGCGTTCGATCCCGATCACCGCGCTGGCGAACTTCGGCCTCGGCTTCGCGATGGTCAGCACGATGGTGTCGTCGTCCACCATCGTCCAGCACACCGTGCGCGAAGAGATGCGGGGCCGCGTGATGGGGCTGTTCCCGCTGGCCATGGGGCTTTCGATGCTCGGTGGTCTGCCAGCCTCGGTTGCTGGACAAGCCGTTGGCCTCCCGGTGGTCTTCCCCATCCTCGCCTGGAGCATGCTCGGCGCCAGCGCGCTGACCATCCTCCTGCGCCCCGCCGTGCGCGCGGTGGGACGCCCGGGAACGCTCGCGACCGCGCCGGCTTCCGGAGGGTAATTAGCGCCGGCTGGTCCGGATCCGTCCAAGGATTGCCCAGAGCGTGAGTGGAATAAGCGCCACGAGCCACGCGACGATGAACACCAGCGACATGAAAAACCCGGGCCCCCCGGTCATCGGGTGGCCGATCTTCGCCTGGTAGCCGCCCGATACCGCCTCGGTGGTGTTCAGCCGTTGGCGCAACCATGGCAGGCCGGGGACGTTCATCGCTAGCCCCTGTTCACCACGCCGCTTACCCGCGTTGGGGTCACCCGAATGATCACCCGACCCTGGGAACGGAGTGTTTCGAGGTAGCCGTCAGGCGGTTGCCAGTTCGGGTCCTTCCGCATGGCCCGGTTGACCGTGATATGGCCGGGGACAATGTCGTCCTCTTCGATGGAGGCCGTACCCTCGACGCTGGCGAAACGGTACGGCGCACCTTCATCGAGGACGGTGATTACGGCCCGCGGGTCGTGCCTCAGCGTCCTCGCCTTGAGCCGGTCCCGCGTGGTGCTGAAGATCAGGTCGTCGCCATCGACCGCGAAGAACACGATCGATGTTGTGGGACTGCCGTCCTTGCGCAGCGACGTGATGCTTGCCCACTTCATCGAGCGGACGAATGCGTCCTGTTCGGCTGATCCAATCATCGCTGGCTCCCTTGAGATTCGACTTGGTCGAGAAAGGCGCCAACGATCCTGTTGAATTCGCTGGCGCGTTCGAAGTAAACGGAATGGCCGGCCTTCGGGACTGAGACGAATCGTCCATCCGGCAGGCATTCGGCGAGGAACCGGACGGTCTCGGGCGGGATAACGATGTCTTCCTCGCCGGCCACGCAGAGAACCGGCATCTGGAGAACCTTGAGGGATTCGACTGGCTCCGTCCGCAGCTCGCCGAGCTGGCGGCGGAGGGCGTCCTTATCGATGCCGGAAGCGAGGTTGTTGATCAGCCAGTAGAGGTGGTGGAGCGCCGGCTGTTCGGCCGCGATGCGTTCGCCCCCCGCCGGATGGATGCCGCGTTCGAAGAGCGACTGGTC
>JBATAT010000177.1:0-14972 GCA_049662005.1 Tepidiformaceae bacterium | reverse complement strand
AAAACCCACAATCCCGGCATGCCACTCCCAGACTTCTCCCTCTCCGACCTCGCCGGCGCCAGCCGCGCCTTCCCCACCGGCCGCCCCACGCTCCTCTGCTTTGTCAAAGAAGATTGCCCGACCTGCGTGCTTTCGATGCCCCTCATCCAGGCCGCGGCAGCTGCGTTTGGCGAAGCGATGGACGTCTGGTGTGTAGGCCAGGACGCCGAGGGCAATGCCCGCCTCGCCGCAACCTTCGGGGTGACTGCGCCGATGCTCGACGATTCCGCCCTGCACGTCTCGTATCGATACGACCTCGATACCGTGCCCACGATCATCCTCGCCGACGGAAATGGCGAAGAACTCGAGCGGTTCATCGGCTTCGGGAAGGCCGATTGGCAGGCGCTTTTCCAGCGCCTCATCAGCACCACCCTCTCACCCGCGCCGGTCATCGATTGGTCGAAATACCCGGATTCGCGACCCGGCTGCGGTTCGAAGTCGGTCGAACCGGGCATCGCCGAACGTCTCGAAGCGGAGATGGAAGGCAGCCCTATCCGCGCGCGCCGGATAGAGGTCGGCGAATCCGACGACCTCTTCGAGTTCATGTTTGACCAGGGACTGACCGATGGCCTTCCCGTCGTCCCGCCCACACCGGAGCGCGTTGTGCGGATGCTTTCGGGCACAAAGCGCGACCCGCAGGAAGTGGTCGGCATCGTCCCCCCGAACCTCGCCCCGGTAACGGTCGAGAAGGTTGCCATCAACGCCGTCATGGCGGGCTGCAAGCCCGAATATATGCCGGTCGTACTGGCGGCCGTGGAGGCAATCACCACCGAGCAGTTCAACATGCATGGCGTCCTCGCCACGACCCACTTCCCCACCCCGGTCATCATCGTCAACGGCCCCATCCGCGACCGCATCGGCATGAACTACCGGATGAACGTCCTCGGCCAGGGCAATCGCGCCAACGCCACCATTGGCCGGGCCGTGCAACTCATCGTCCGCAACGTTGGCGGTGGCCGCCCGGGCGAAGTGGACCGCGCAGCCCTTGGCCAGCCGGGCAAGTACACCTTCTGCTTCGCCGAATTCGAAGAACGCAGCAACTGGGAACCGCTCCACGTCGAACGCGGTTTCAAGCGCGAAGACAGCACCGTCACGGTTTACGCGGGGGGTGCCCCAAACGGCATCATCGACCAGCTCTCACGCGGCGCGAAATCGCTCGCCACAAGTTACGGGCTGGCGCTGAACACTGCGGGGCATCCGAAGCAGCATGCACACGGCGAAATTGTCGTCATCGTTCCACCCGAACACGTGGACACGTTCGCCAAAGATGGTTGGACGAAAGACCAGATTCGCGACCGTATCCAGGAAGTCACCGCCTGCCCGGCACGTGAACTCATTCGTGATGAGTTCTGCGCCGAGGGTATGACCCAACAGCAGGCCGAACGCATCGGCCTCGATACGCTCGTGCCCAAGTTCCGCGCCAAAGAGAACATCACGTTCGTCGTCGCCGGCGGCGAAGCCGGCAAGTTCGCGGCATATCTCGGCGGCTGGGTCAGCGGCCCCATGGGGAGTTCGATGACGACGGTGAAGATCGGGGAGTGACCAAGCCACACCGGCCTCCCGGGCCTGTCACGCGAAGGACGCCAAGGGCACAAAGGCTCAGAAAAACCCTCGCGTCCTTCGCGCCCTTGGCGTTTATTCTCCAACCCCGTCCTTCGTCGTTTCATCTCGATGCTGCCGCCGTTACATCTGCTCGCGGTTCCAGCGGAAGAAGTACCGCGCAAGCACAAAGCTGACGACCAGCCAGACCACGAGCACCAGCAAGACTTGCTCCGGCTTCCAGCCTCCACCGTAATCGTCCTGGGCAACCCACTCAGGCAGGAACGTGTAGCGGAATCCCTGGACCATCCACTTCAGCGGGAAGATCGAAGCGACGATTTTCAAGCCTCCGGGCACCTGGCTGTACTGGAAGAACACGCCGGAGATGAACTGGAGGATGAGGTACGGGGGCTGGATCACTGCCGAGGCGGAACTTCCAGTGCGGATGAGCCGCGTGTAGGCGATACCCAGCAACGAACAGCTCGCGATGCCCAGGAAGAAGACGGCAATGAATACGAGCCACCGCACGGGTTCGGTGGGAAGACTCACGCCGAAGAGGATCAACCCGATGCCCAGGATGATGACCACTTCGAGCAGCGACGTCACCAGGGCGAGGCCGATCTTGCCCGCGAAGTAGGCACTTCGCGGAAGCGGTGTTCCGGAGAGCCGGCGCAGGAGCCCTTCGTGCTGTTCGAGTGAAACCGTCATCGCGAGGCTCGCGAAGGTGGCGCTCATGATGCCGGTGGCGATCATTCCCGGCACGAAATACTGGGCGAACTCCACCTTCTCGGTGCCCGGCGGGCCCTCGACCGCGCCGCTGAAAATGGTGGAGAAAATCACCACAAAGAGCACCGGCAGGAGAAACGTAAAGAAGACCTGCTCCGGTGTCCGGAAGAACGTCTTCAGTTCGATCATCGTTCGCCCCAGCGACAACCGAACAAGGCGCCGCGGGCTGGATGGGTCGAACTGGGAAGCTGCGAGGGCGGTCATACGGCGACTCCTTCTTGCGCGTCGGCTTCGGCGACCATCTGCAGATAAATGTCTTCGAGGCTGGGCCGTGTGACCGACAGGCCCGGAAGCTCCGGCTCGCCGTTCGCTCCGGCCCAGCGGCTCAGCGCGACGACTACTTGCGCAGGTGTGGCCGTTTGGATGGTGGCCAGGTCATCGGAGATGCTGACGCCGAGCCCCTCGGGCAAGGCAACACCCGCGAGCGCCGGTGTGAGCGTGAACGTGACTGTCGCCAGCGATCGCTGGCGACCGCCAATCTCACGGGGCGTGCCGACCTCGGCCAGCTGGCCCTTGATGATCACCCCAACGCGGGCTGCAAGGTGTTCCGCCTCATCCAGGTAGTGGGTGGTGAGGAGCACCGTCTTGCCGAGAGCGGCAAAGTTACGGACGACATCCCAGATCTGGCGCCGCCCCTGCGGGTCGAGGCCGGTGGTTGGTTCATCGAGAAAAATCAGTTCGGGGTCGCCGATAATGCCGAGCGCGAGATCGACCCGGCGCTTCTGCCCGCCCGAAAGCGTGCGACAGCGAGCGTTTCGCTTATCCGCGAGCCCCACCATGTTCACAACTTCGTCCACGTCCAGCGGCGCGGGGTAGAAGGTCGCGAAGTGGCTGACGATTTCCACCGGCGTGAGCGCCTCGAAGAAGCCCGCCGATTGGAGCACGATGCCCAAACGTGCTCGCCAGGCAGCGTCGCCGTGCGCTGGGTCGACTCCCAGGACACTCGCGCTCCCGGAGGTGCTCTGGCGAAAGCCTTCGAGGATCTCGACGAAGGTGGTCTTGCCGGCGCCGTTGGGCCCGAGCAGCGCGAACACCTCGCCCCGCTCGATCTGGAGGTCGACTCCGCGCAATGCTTCGACATCGCCGTAGCGCTTCGTGACCCTCGAAGCAACGATTGCGGACGTCATCCTCTGCCTGCGATCTTCAGCGGCGCGAGCCCGAGCGGGGCGCGGGTGAGTACAACCGCGCCCTGGCCTCGCGGGAGTTTCGAGGGAATTCGCCCCTCCACCAGGGCCGTCACCTGGAGTGGGTTGTTGGTCAGTTCGGCGCGGTCCATGCGGACGAACTCGGTGGGCATGTTGGCCTCCGTACGATTAGACAGTGACACTATCCGATAGTGCCACTATCCTTGTCAAGACACAATCCGAGGTCGACTGTGATGAAGATCTCTGAGCTGAGCGCCGGAACCGGTGTCTCGATTCCAACGCTGAAGTTCTATCTCCGCGAAGGGCTGATGCCCCCCGGCGAGCTGAGGCCGCCCAACCGGGCCAATTACACGGATGCTCACGTCCGGCGAGCCGCCCTGATCCGGGCACTCCGCGACATCGCCGGGCTTTCGATCGCGAAGATTAAATCGATCGTCGATGCGCTCGAACACGGCCAGGAGGTTTTCGAAGTGGTGGGAGCCACCATCGACTCACTGGGCGGCGAGGTCATCGAAGAATTCAGCCCTGCCCAGGAGTCTACAGCGCACGAGATCGATCGGTTTCTCGAATCGGCGGGCCTGCCAGCCCGCCCCGAGTCCCTCGCGCGTCACCAGATAGTCGCCGCCTTCACCGCCGTCCGCGAAATGCTCTTTCCCGACATGCCGGCAGAGTTCTTGCAACTCTACGCAGAAGCGGCGCTCCAGATCACCGCTATCGAACGGGCCGGAACACCTGGCCTGTTCGAGCTAGAGCCGGAGATTGCGGTAGAGAAGGCCGTCCTCGGAATCGCGCTCTTCGAACCAATCCTGGTTGGCCTCCGCCGTCTTGCCCACGAAAAGTACGTCGCTGCAGAACTCAGCGACGGTGCCAACCTCCCAGGAGTCCCACACGATGTGGTCGTCCAGATACCCCGGCCAACCGGCGCCTAATCGACGAGCGCTTCGATCACCATCTCAACGATCGCGTCGGCCTTCGCCCGCATCTCATCGTCGGTTGCATCCTGGATTGGATGGGGCACGAAGATGCGTCGAACGTCGGGGAAGCCAAGCGCTTCGGATTGCGAAATCGCCGCACCAATGAATTCGCTCGAAGCGATGAACACCGAGGGCTTGCCGTTGATTTCGAACCAGGTCGTGTCGTGCACACTGCACGTTGTGCAGGATCCTCAGTCCGCGAGCGCTTCGATGACGAAGCCACACTCCTCGGCGATCTTCTGGCGCAGGTCCAGCGGCGCCGGCTTCGTGAACGTCGGCTTCGCGTAGTTGCGGAACTCGACGTTCGGGAGGCGCTCGCGCAGGCGCCGTTCCAGCTGCGCGATGAGGACATCCCCGCGGGGCTTCGAAATATTCAGGAATCCGACCACGCCGGAGATGCTCTCGGGTCGCGGGGTCAGGCTTCGCCGGACAGGGACGCGCTCATCGGTGGGATCGAGGATTGTTGCCATGCGCGGATTGTAGGCGGTGGGGAGTGGGATTGGTAGAGGAAGGTTGGGCACGGCACTTGTGTCGCCTGCCACGACCGAACGCCTATGATTGCTACTTGCCAGGGAGTAATCCTGCTCCCGGTACGTTTCGATGCCCGAAGGCAGGTTCCGAAGAAAGGAACCAGGCGCGTTCCAGGAGGACCCAATTGGCTGCCGTGCAAGTGCGCTACATCGTCAACGACGTGGACGAAGCGATCCCGTTTTACACAGACCAGCTTGGCTTCGAACTTGTTATGCATCCGGCCCCGCCATTCGCCATGCTTTCGCGCGGCGAGTTGAGGTTGGTGCTCAGCGCGCCAAACTCCTCCGGTGGCGGCGGCCAGGCAATGCCTGACGGCACCGTTCCAGCGCCCGGCGGCTGGAACCGGTTTGCGATCGAAGTCGATGACCTCGATGCCCTCGTCACACGCCTGCGCCACGCCGGCGCCCACTTCCGGAACGATATCGTGACTGGTGTTGGCGGTCGTCAAATCCTGGTGGACGATCCATCGGGGAATCCTGTGGAACTCTTCGAGCCGATCCTCGAAGAGGCCCGGCTGAAGTCAACCCGCTAGCCGGAATCTCAGAGATCCATCACCGGCCTCGATACCTGGTGGCACCGTACACGCGCTTAAACAAAAGGGGTTGGCCGTCCGCCAACCCCTTTTGTGTCGTTGTTCTTCGCTCGCTGCCTACACGTCGAAGTAGAGGTGGAACTCGTACGGGTGAGGGCGCATCCGCACCGGATCCACGTCGTTTTCGTATTTGGAGGCGATCCACGTTTCGATGACGTCCGGAGTGAAGACCCCTCCCTCGAGGAGGAAGTCGTGGTCGGCTTCGAGCGCCTCGAGCGAGCCATCGAGCGACTGCGCGACCGTCGGCACGTTGGCCAGTTCTTCGGGGCTGAGATCGAACAGGTTCGTCTTGTCGAGTGGTGGTCCCGGATCCCAGCCGTTGCGAATGCCATCCATGCCCGCCATGAAGATCGCGGCGAACGTCAGGTACGGGTTGCCGGCCGGATCCGGTGGACGGAACTCCACGCGCTTCTGGCGAGGGTCCGGGCTCACGAGCGGGATGCGGCAGGCTGCCGAGCGGTTCCGGGCCGAGTAGACGAGGTTCACCGGCGCTTCGTACCCCGGCACGAGCCGCTTGTAGCTGTTCGTGGTCGGCGCCGCGAGCGCCATCAGCGCCTTGCCATGCTTGATGATCCCGGCGATGTAGGAGAGGCACATCTTCGAGACGCCCGCGTACTCATCACCCGCGAACAGGTTGTTTCCGTTCTCCCAGATCGAGAGGTGGGTGTGCATGCCCGAGCCGTTATCGGCGTAGAGCGGCTTCGGCATGAAGGTCGCTACTTTGCCGTGGCGCTTGGCGACGTTCTTCACGATGTACTTATAGAGGAGCGACTTGTCGCCCATTTTCGTGAGCGTATCGAAGCGCATGTCGATTTCGCCCTGGCCGGCGGTCGCCACTTCGTGGTGGTGAAGTTCGATCTGGATGCCGCAGGCTTCCATGATCTCCACCATCTCGTTGCGAATATCGGTCTGCGTATCGTGCGGGCTGACCGGGAAGTACCCTTCCTTATAGCGGGGGCGGTAACCCTGGTTCAGGTCGCCACGCAGAGTGCTCTCGGCGCCGCTGTTCCAGATGCCCTCATCCGAATCAACTGAGTAGAAGGCCGAGTGCTGGTCGCTGGCGAATCGCACTTCATCGAAGATGAAGAACTCGAGTTCGGGCCCGATGTAGACCGTGTCGCCAACACCGGCTTCCTTGACGTACTTTTCCGCTTTCCGGGCGACGTAACGGGCATCGCGCGAATAACTTTCGCGCGTTACTGGGTCCTCGACGTTCGCGATCACCGAAAGCGTCGGCGATTGGATGAACGGATCGATCAGCGCGGTCTCCGGGTCAGGGATGAGGAGCATGTCTGACTCTTCGATCTTCTGGAAACCACGAATCGAAGAGCCATCGAAGCCGTAACCGCTCCGCCAGGGCGAACTGTTGTAGTCGCTCCAGTCGTTCAGTTCATGGATTGGGCGAGTGATGTGCTGCCACTGGCCAAACAGGTCGACGAACTTCACGTCGACGAAGCGTATGGCGTTCGATTCGCAAAACGCCTTGATTTCCTCGGGGGTCATGGGTGCTCCTCTGGTGGATGGTCGCTGGGGATTCGAATTGTGCCGGTTTTCACGATTGCGGCAAACGGCCGGACGTTCAGGAATCTGCAGTCCGGGCTTAGCGTGCTACTGCGCGATCGGCTCATTCACGTTCAGGGAAAGCCTAAGCTCGGGCCATTTCCGGCGAATTGCACGGATGTTACGAACACGTTTCGCGCCCGGATCGAATCGCCCGGTTTACCCGGCGGCCGAACTTTCGACCGTTACCGCACTGCCGGGGCGCCGCGCACGCAGCAAGAACGGGATACCAAGCCCGATCGCCGAAAGGCCGGCCATCGAACCGCCGATGGCAAATGCCTCGGCGATGCCCCACTGGTCGGTTGCATAACCAAGCGCCGGTGCGAGGAAAGCAAGGACGAGGCTGCGGAACATGCTCACGATCGATAGCACCGTCGCACGTCGTTCAGAGCCGATGCGGCGGTTGATGTACCCCGTCGCTATCGGCTCGACGACGGAACCGACCGACACCAGCAGCAGGAGCGGCGCATACGCGGCAAGGCCCGGAGTTATCGTCAGCAAGCCGAAACAGGCGGCACCGGCGAGCGGCCCGATCAAGAGCGCCTTCACGCCAACGGAAGCCATCACCCGATCGGCGATCAATGCTCCGCCGAGCCCGGCTCCCAGCAACGGCACCTGCAGCAGCGAAAACCAGACCCCAACTTCGATCTCCCGGTCCAGCAGGAACGGCTGGATGAGGTAATGGACAGCCTCGAGCGCGGCGAACGCCGTTCCTGCAAGCCCGATCAGGAGACGCACATCGACCGCCTGCCACGCTTCGCCGAACGCGGTCGAGATCGTGCTGAAATAGGGTTGCTCGTCGCCATCCTCGCGGCCGCGCGGTGGTTCCCAGATGGCGAGCGCGGCGGCCGCGGTCACCAGGCACGTCGCAGCCCCGAGAAAGATCGTGGCTCGTGTGCCGGTCAAAGCTGCGACGGGCCCCCCGAGGAGTGTTGCCAACCCGATGCCTGCCCACTCGAGTGCAATCCCTCTGCCCGCCAGCCGCTCGTACTGGTCCTCGCGGTTCGCCGCCTTGAGGGTGTCGAAGAGCAGCGCAAGGTCCGCGCCCGACATTAGCGCCGAGGCCATCGACCAGAGCAGGAACGAGGCGAGCAGTATTGCGAAGGTTTCCGTGAACGCGAAGATCAGCACCGCAATCCCGAGGATGAACGCCCCGAGCGCCATCGATTTCGAGCGCCCGTACCGATCCGCAACGGCGCCGGTGGGCACCTCCAGCGCGAGGACCCCGATGAGGTAGACCCCCTCGGCCAACGTCACCTGCGTGAGACTGAACCCTCGATCGATCGTAAGGAAGACGATCCAGACAGGGATCCAGAGCTGGAATTCACGGAGCAACCAGTACGCAAACAGCAGCCGGATGTTGCGATCAGGGTGCGCGGCGTGCATGCGCACGAGGGTAGCAGGCGGAGCCGTTTGCAGGAGGAGATGCGTTGAACGTTCCGGCGTTACGGGTTGCGAAAGATGTCGTGGGTGCCGATTCGCCGCCAGATGATATGCGGCTGGCCGGGAATCACTTCGTCTCCGTATTCAAACGTTGCCCGGCCATCGGCAGCCCACATCTCCCAGATTCCCGGGTGGGAGACCACCCGCTTTACCCGTAGGGCGGGCCGCGGCGGAGCTCCCGAATCCAGGTCGGCAACGAACGCGCTGACGGCGCGCATGAAGGCCTGGCGTTGCGCGGCTGGTAGCCGTTCGTATTCAGCGAGGAACCGGGCCAGCCTTCCGTAGGTTGGCACAACTCACGGTGCCCGTTTGTCGGCTGCTTCGAGTTCCGCAATGAACTCCGCACCAGTCATCGGGCCAACTACTCGCCCGGCCGCGATGTCTTCGTCGGCCTCCCGTTCCTTCCGTTGCCACTCTTCCGTCCAGAACCAGGCTTGATCGGGGTCGCGCTCTTCAGCAGCGATGGCGATCGCACCGTCCTCGGTGAGGGAGACAGAAACGACCGACCCCTCGGCGAGGTGGGCTCGTTCCAGGATCTCTGGCGGGATTGTGATCGCCCCGCCGGCACCGATGACCTGTGCTTCCATGCCGAAAAGTGTATCACCCGGCGTTTCACCGCCGGGTGCTCGGCTAGACTGCGACATCGCCCCGTTCACCCGTCCGAACGCGAACCGCCGTCTCCACCGGGATGACGAAGATCTTCCCGTCACCAATGTTCCCGGTCCGCGACGCTTCGATGATCGCGTCGATGACCCGATCGACGGCCTGGTCGGCAACCACGACTTCGAGCTTCACCTTGGGTAACAGGTCGACCGTGACCGTTTCGCCGCTACGGCCCTGGTGAACGATCCCACGCTGAGCACCACGGCCAGTGACCTGGAGGAAATTCATGCCGTGGAAGCCGAGGTCATCGAGGGCCTGCTTCACGTCATTGATTTTTTCGGGCCGGATAATGGCTTCGATCTTCTTCATAGTTACGGTTACCTTCCCGTTTCAAAACTCTGGCGATGCGCCCACGGAGTATGGGCGCATCTGGTTTGGTGGCAAAACGCTACCGGTGCGCGGCAGAGGCTGCCCGCCCCTCGATCGACGCGGCGTAAACAGCCGGTGGTGCCGGCAGCACGGTGCCGCCACCGCCAAAGACCGGCATCCCCGATTCATCCGAGTTGTAGCCGCGTTCCCCGTGTTGAGTGACATCAAGGCCGAGTTCTTCCTCTTCCTCGGAGACGCGAATCCCGATCGTCACGTCCAGCAGCTTCAGCAGCGCGAATGTAACGATGAATGAGTACGCGCCGATCGCGCCGATGCCGATCAGGGCATCTGTGAGCCGGTGCCAGTTGCCTTCGAACAGCCCGTTCGCATACGCGAGCCCGCTCACCGAGGCGTTGGCGAAGAGGCCGGTCCCGATGGCACCCCACATCCCCCCAACACCATGCACGCCGACGACATCGAGCGAGTCATCGAAGCCGATCTTCGCGCGGAGACGAACCGCTCCGTAGCAGAGCATCCCCGCGACCAGCCCGATGAGGAGCGCCTGCATCGGCATCACATAACCCGCGGCTGGCGTCACTGCGACGAGGCCGGCGACTGCCCCCGCGGCCGCCCCAACAACGCTCGGCTTCCCGCCGAACTGCCACGATGCGAGCGTCCACGCGAGGCCGGCTGCCGATGCCGCGACCGCGGTGTTCACAAACGCGTAGGCCGCCTGGCCCGTCGCACCAACTGCCGATCCGGCGTTGAAGCCGAACCATCCGAACCAGAGGATCGCCGCCCCGAGCACCACCATCGTGATGTCGTGAGGCTCCATCGGTTCCACGCCATAGCCTTTTCGCTTGCCGAAGACGATCACCGAGGCGATCGCTGCAACGCCCGCGTTGACATGGATAGCCAGGCCACCGGCAAAATCGAGCGAGTTGAGGCCGATGTCGGGCGCGTCCGGGTTCGAACTGAAGGCGCTCAGCCAGCCATCGGTCGCGAACACCCAGTGGGCCACCGGTACGTACACCAGCAGTGACCAGAGCGCGGTGAAGATAAGGAATGGGCCGAACTTCGCCCGCTCGGCGAACGCCCCGGTGATGAGCGCCGGCGTGATGATCGCGAACATCATCTGGAAGGCCATGAAGAGCAAGTGGGGAACGCCGTTCGCGATCGGCTCCGGCCCCACATTCTTGAGGCCAACGTAGTCGAAGTTGCCGATAATCCCGAGGCCCTGGTCTGGCCCGAACGCGAGCGAGTAACCCACCACCACCCAGAGGATTGCGACGACACCGGTCGTGATGAACGACTGCATGATCGTCGCGAGCACATTCTTGTTCCGGGTGAGCCCGGCATAGAAGAAGCCAAGGCCGGGGATCATGAACAGCACCAGCGCCGATGCCATCAGCATCCACGCGGTGTTTCCGGTATCGATTTCCATTCTGCCCTCCGAAGTTACGCAGCGGCGAATCCCCTGCGTATTTGTAGCCTGTGACGCTACCCTCTCGGAATTTCCAACTCGTTTCTCGTTCGTTTCGCCCACATGTCGAGCGTGTTACGAAGAGATTTCAGGCCCGGATTCCCATCCCGCCGGGCCGGCGGCTTGTGGGACCGCTGTGCTCTTCGCAATGAATCTGCGATACAAGTGGTGCATATATTGGGCATTCCGCAACGCACTTCTCGATAGGGTGGCCCGAAGGAGTCCTGACATGACTGAATGCATCATTGCCTACACGGGCGAGGGTGAGCGTTACTGGCCGCTCATCGAGAAATCGATCGACCTTGCCAACGCGCGGTCGGCCCGCCTCATCTTCTACGACGCCGATTCCGCCTCGATGTTCGCCAATCCGCTGCCGACCTGGTGGTCGGCCGATGGCGAAGAGGAGCAGTTCCCCAACCGCCTCACACCCGAGCATCTTGAGAAGGCGGGCCAGCAAGAACTCAAGGGCCGTGTGGAACACGCCCGTGGCCTCGGAGTCGACGCCTACGGATGGCTACCCTCTAAGCGAGACGCCGAGGCTCTCGCCGAGTATGCCGAGGAACAGGGCGCCACGCTCGTGGTCATCCCTTCGAACCTGGAACATGGCGGCCTCATGGGCTGGATTAAGGGCCGCCCGAGCGGCGCCGAAGTTGCTGACGCCGCCAGCCAACCGGTGATCCAGGTCGACATCGAGCCGATTCCCGCGAAGACCTAAGCCACCGGCGCCGAACGCCGTCTGGAACCGTTGATCCTGTGAGAACACTCTGCAACTATCCCTCCCTCCGGAGGGATAGTTGCTATGACTGAAATCACGCCGTTGCCGGTCGCCCCCCCAGGTCTGACGCCCGAGTGGCTGACGGCCGCATTGCGAACCTCGGGAGCGCTTCCTGGGTCAACCTCCGTTTCTCGCGTCGAGACCGACATCATTGGCGCCGGCGTCGGGTTTATCGGCACCGTCGCACGGTTGAAGTTGACCTACGACGGCGCGTCCGAAGGCCCTTCCACACTCATTGCGAAACTCCCATCCGAGGACCCCGGCTCGAAAATGGTCGGCGTGGCCTTCGGGCTCTACGAACGCGAAGTGCAGTTCTACCGGGATCTGGCAGGAGATTGCGGCCTGCCCGCTCCGAAAGCCTACTTCGCCCACTACGATCCCGCCGCCGGTCAGGCAGTCATCCTCCTTGAAGACCTCGCCAGCGGGCGCTTCGGCGACCAGGTCGCAGGAGCGACGGTGCCCGAGGCGGAGTTGGCGATCGACGCCATCGGAGCGTTCCACGCCCAATGGTGGCAAAGCCCAGTTTTCGAAAGCCATCCCTGGATCAAGTCGGGTATCGAAACTATCCGCCAGCCGATCCAGATGATGTACGAGGCAGTCTGGCCGACTGCACTCGAACGCTTCGGAGACCTCTTCCCCGACGAGATCCGCGCTCACATCCCCGACTTCGGGCGGAGAACGATGGCCGCACTCGACCAGATGGCGCTCGGTCCCGAAACGCTCTGCCACGGTGACTTCCGGCCAGACAACCTCTTCTATGGCGCACCCGGTTCCGACCGGCCACTGGTGGTTTGTGATTGGCAGGGACCGGGAAGAGCCACCGGCGTAGTCGACGCCGCCTACTACATCACCGGAAGCCTCGAACCCGACGATCGTCGCAAGCACGAAGATGACCTCCTCCGCCGCTACCACACCCACCTCCTCGAAGGTGGCGTGAAGGACTATTCGTTCGACCAACTGAAAGTCGATTACCGCGGCTACTTCGCAGGGGTGGTCGCGGGCGCGGTCGTTCTGCTCGGCACCCTCCCCGAAGGCAACGAACGCGGCCGCAAGCTCATCGAAACAACCGTCAACCGTTTCATCACGGCGATGCAGGACCACGACTCGCTGGCCCTGCTCCCCGAATAGTCGGCGAACGCGAAGTGCATCGGCCACGCACCGCAGTGCACCGCTGCCGCGCCAAAACGGCAACGTCCGTTCGCCCCACCGGCCTCGCCCGAGCTCTCGAGGAACTTTTTGCTGCCACCCAACGTTCTAAAGAGCATGAAACGAAGCCACTTCCTCGTGTTAGCTGCGATGGCCAGCGTTGCCGTGCTGTTCGCCGCCATCGCCTGCATTCCCGGCAAGTCCGGCGGCGGCGACGAGCCTGACCGGAAGGTCGTCGATGCGCCGATCGACGGCATCGAGAGCCTCACCCGCGAAAGCGACCCGCCGGGGTACACAGCCCACATTATCTCCGGACTGCCCTCGGGCTGTGCCCGCTTCAACGATGCCGCCATCACCGCCAGGAGCGACGATACGATCACGATCCTTGTGACCAATACCCTCCCGGAGGACGACTCAATCGCCTGCACGGCGATCTACGGCTACCACGAGTCGAACCTCGACCTCGGTAAGGACTTCGTCTCAGGACGAACCTACACCGTGAACGTCAACGACAAGACGGAGACCTTCGTCGCACAATAACGGACGACTTGAAACTACTGTGGCGTGATGGGTGTCGTTGGGCTGGATGACCAGAACTCGTACCATCGGCTAGACCCAACGCGAAACGTTACGGGCCAGTGCCCAATACGAGCGCATCGAGACCCTCGAACTGGCGGAACGCGTTGTCCGTCGTTACCAGCGTCAGTCCACCGGCAAGCGCGAACGCCGCCAGGTAGGCGTCCATCCACAGCTTCGGGGACGCTGAACGTCTTTCCGTAAACCGTCGCCAGGCTTGCTCGAGACCGGGAGGCTCAGCGGCCTCGATACCAACTCGCTCATCGCTCGTTAGCATTTCGTAGGTGTTCCAGGCCCGCTGATTCGAAAGCGGAGGGCTTCCATATCCCGAGAACACAGCATTCGTGGTCAGAAGTCGAAGGAACGACTGCTGCGTGCTCCGGCAGAAAACTGCTCCGGCGGATTCGTTCACGGTCTGGAACCACCCAACGACAGTGGCGTTGTGCACGTGGTTGTCTATCGACATTGCGAGCCAGACACTTGTGTCACACAGGCTTCGAGTCACCGCCCGTACCATTCCGCTTCCTGATCGGCCAGGATTTCGGCGATGCGCTCGGGCGTCAGTTCTTGACCGGGCCGGGCCGGGTGAGCGGTCTTAATTAACGGAAACTGGACCCGAAACGGCGCCTCGACCGGCGGGTCGTCAGGAACTGCGAGGCCCTTTGCCAGCAGCTCCGGAATTAGCTCCTTCAGTTTTCGATCCTCGCGCGCGGCCCGAATCTTGATCTCACGCATGAGTTCCTCGGGAAGTTCAATCGTCGCCTTCATGCACCCACTTTACCAGAAAACCAGCTTTCTGGGTTGCCCTGCGCACTTCGGCGCCGCAGCCACCGACAGTCCGACACGGCAGGAGCGTGAGCGCGTCCACATGCCGGGGCTGAATCATTCCGAAATGACGGTGGTCGAGGGTGGCAAGCTTGGGCTCATCCAAACGTTCGACCATCGCCATCACCGCTGCATCGACGAAGCCGATATCGGAGTCTGAATACCGGGCGCGGAGCGCTCCAACTCGCGAGTAATCCCGGGGCTCAAGGTCTTCCACGCGAAAGGCTCCGGACTCGATATCCTGCAGTAGCGCGACCAGAACTCCAGGGTGAAGTCGCGTATGAATCCAGTAATCGACCTCAACCAGAACCGGCGCCGGGATGACAAGTGGTTCGATTGCGTTCTCGAGCAGCGAACGGCAAGCGGCAAGCGGCATGGTCTCGGTCGTTCCGATCGAGCGACGCATAGAGCGGGCCGGTATCGAGGATCAGCGCCACGACCGTGGCTCTGGCCGCACCTCGCCGCTGCGTGCCGCAGTATCGGTGTGGCCGGATTCGCCGATCCCAAGGCTGCGCGGCCGAACCCTTCGCGTTGCCAGTGTGACTTCCAGCGCGTCGCGGATCAGCGTGGCAATGGAAACGCCCCG
>JBATAT010000176.1:0-4123 GCA_049662005.1 Tepidiformaceae bacterium | reverse complement strand
TGGACGGTCGCCGGGCGCGATCTTCTGTTGGGCCACGCGTTCCAACGAATGCTCGAGGTAGATGATGCAGTCGGTTACGGAGGCTATGCGGTATGCGCTCCGCCACTGGGCACTTTCGGCGAGCCATATGTGGCGAGCCAACACGTCTTCGAGGGGTGCGGCGCGGCCACGCTCTTCGTTTTCCAGCGATGCATGTTGGCCGGCGATCAGGTCATCGGCGGAGGCCACCGGCAGCCCGAGCGGTCCAGCAAGCTTCGCGGCAAGCGTTGTCTTGCCGGTGCCGGGCTCGCCGCAGATCATCATCCGTTTCAATGGGCGGTCGCGAGCAAGGCCCGCCTCCGCCAGGTGATCGAGCCATCGTTTCGCCTCGGCCTTCGAGGCGAGAACCGCGACGCAGCGGCCCGCCGCGACCTCCTCGGCGAGCTGGCCCAGTGCCGACGCGCGGTTCGAGTCCGTGAGGCCATCACCGGGCTTTTCGTCGTCCGCGTAGACGAGCATCGGACCACCGGCCACAAATGATCCGGCGTCTGTGCATATAGCGATGCCGGGCCGATCGATCTCGTTCGGCGCATGCTGGTAGCGTTCTGGCACGCGGAGCGCATTGGCGAGGCCATCGGCGAGCATCGAAACGAGGCCGTTCGAACCTCCGAAAACAAGTGCATCGGCCATAGGCGGACTCTACTTCGGCTACTCGAGGATTGGTAGCCTTACTGGCGGCTGGCGTAGCGGAAGTCGCAGTGTGGCGCGCCCTCCATCCGTGTCTGGGTGCGACCGAAGGCCAATTCCGGCGCCATGCCTTCGAACATGGCGAAGTCGCGGTTGCAACTCAACAAAAAGCCGAGATCGCGAGCACCCATCTCTTCGTACATCTCCATGAACTTGCAGCGGGTCACGTTGAATCCGAACCTGGCATCGTCGTTCTCGACGATATCAACGATGAGCGAACCTTCACGCAACGTGCCATTTTCGAAGTGCTCGGCGAGCGCGGCCATGGTATCGATGTTCTTCTCACGGCGGGCCTGTTCACCCTGTTCCCTCGCGAGCTTTCGGATGGTCTCGCCGACAACGGCGTTGACCTTCTCCTCACCGAATTCGGCTTGCATGGCGCGAATGATGGGGACGAGGACGCCGGCTTCGATGCGGCGACGATCGAGAAGGGGCAGTTCAGCCATCGGAGTCTCCTGAAAGGTCCCGAAGGGCAGTGCGCAGCTCTTCCCGGACGTACTCATCCTGTTCGAAGGTAAGCGCCTTTTCAAGCGCGGGGCGCGCCGCGGCAACGAGAGCGGTTCGCACAGCCAGGCGGCTGACCGCCCAGGCTGCATGCCCGCGAACCAACGGCGAGATGTCGTCGAGTGCGGCGACTACTATCGGCAGGTCGCTCGCCTGGCCCACATTTCCGAGGGCGATGCAGGAATTCCGGACCAGACCATCGCGTTTGGCGCGAGTGATGGCCTTGCCTCGAAAACGTTCGCGGAATGCCTCTTCGTCCAGCGTTAGCAATTCGGCGAGGTTGGGGAAAGCGTTCTCGACGGTTGCGGGCACGAAGTCCGGATGGGTCTCATAGCGGCCAGTGCCGACCGGGCACGAATCGAGGCAAGCATCGCATCCGAACACCCAGTCGCCGAATTTAGCCCGCAGTTCGCGTGGGACGGCGCCGCGGTTTTCGATCGTGTGGTAGCTGATGCAGAGGCGGGCATCAACAACGCCGCCTTCGGGCGCAATCGCACCGGTGGGGCAGGCAACGATGCACCGGGTACACGAGCCGCAGGTCTTCTTCAGCGCGATGTCGGGTTCGAGTTCCAGCGTCGTGGCGACGACGCCGAGCATGACCCAGGGCCCGAATCCGGGCACGAGTGCCATCGTCGATTTCCCCAACCAGGCGAGCCCGGCGAGCGAGGCGTAGGGCCGTTCGAGCAACGGCCCGTAGTCCACGGTCGCGCGCGCGCCGGCGCCGAGATCTTCGCGAATTCGCTTTGCGATGCGGCGCAATTTCGATTCGAAGACGCGGTGGTAGTCCCGTCCTCGTGCGTAGCGCGCGACGCGGCCACGAGCGATTCCATCAGCGGGAACAGCGGGACCGGGTGAGTGGTTCGGCAAAGCGACGACGACCAGCGAGCGTGCGCCCTCGAGGAATGCATCGGGGTTGGTGGCACGCTCGATCCATTCAGGAGTCATCCATGACATTTCGGCCAGGCGACCGGCCTTCAGTCCTTGATGCGCGGCTTCGCGCACTCCCGGAATGGTGGCGGCGTTGGCGATTCCAGCGATCTCGAATCCTTCCGCGCGAACCAGCGCGAGCACGGCCTCCCGATCGGCTTCCATTCATCCATGCTACGTCGAGTGGAGGCGGCTTGCGCCAGGCAGGCTTCGCAGGGGCACGCTTGCGTGGCACGAGCCATATCGACTGTGGACATCGGCCACTCCATGCAATGATCGGAACGGCACGTGTACGCGTACTAAGAGCAATGGCTGTTTCGCATTTGATTCGGCGTAGGATTCCAGAACATGGGTGAATCTCTCATCGGAATCCAGCACACAGGACTCGCGGTTCTTCCGCGCCAGGAATCGAGACTCCGAACTGTCCGCCGCCGCGCGGTTACCGTACCAGCCTACCTGCTGGGATTTGTAGCATTCCTCCTGGTTTCTCCTCTGCTCCTGCTCATCGGCGTGCTCATCGACCTGCCGTTGCGCCGGCGGCTGGCGACCGTGCGTTCGGTCGCGATGGTGAATGTCTACCTGTTTTGTGAAGCCGCCGGAACCGTGGCGTCGGGGTGGCTCTGGCTGCGCTATCGCGACCCACAACGGTTTCACGACGCCAATTTCGCGCTCGAGTGCTGGTGGGCCTCAACCCTGTACCGAGCAGGCGTCTGGCTTTTCTCATTCCGACTCGAAGTCGACGGTGACGAAGTAACCCAAAGCGGTCCGATGATCGTGTTTTCCCGGCATGTGAGTCCTATTGATAATCTCCTGCCAGTCGCCCTCATTTCGGACTATCGCAAAATTGAGCTGCGCTGGGTGATCAACCGCTCGCTCCTGCGGGATCCATGCGTCGATATCGTGGGTAATCGGCTCCCAAACTGCTTCGTTTCGAACAGCAGCGGCGATGGCGAGGCCGAGATCCGGCGGGTCGACGCCCTTGGGCGCAACCTCGGCCCGCGGGACGGAGTGCTCATCTTCCCCGAGGGCGGGCTCTTCACGGTGAACAAACGTGCACGGGTGATCGCACGGCTCCGGGCAGAGGGGTCGCCGCTCCTTGAGCGCGCAGAGGCAATGGCGAATGTGCTTCCGCCGCGACTCGGTGGATCAATGGCGTTGCTCGCTTCGGCCCGGGGCACCGACACGATCTTCCTCGCGCACACCGGACTCGAAGGTGCGACTGAGTACCGAAGCATCCTCCGCGGGGGACTGGTGGGTCGCACCATCCGGGTCAAACTGTGGCGCATCCCCGCCGCCGAAATCCCGACGACAAATGAGGGCCGGATCGATTGGCTCTTCGAACAGTGGGCGGCACTGGATCGCTGGGTAGCCGAAAACAATCCGGCTACGAAAGGAACCTCCTAATGCCTGACGAACTTCCTGCGATGCTGGCTGCGACGGCCGGCGCTGTCGTCGCGCTGATGGTGCTCACCTGGCTGCTGAGCCTCGCGCTCAAAGATGCGAGCATCGTCGATATTGGCTGGGGCTTCGGCTTTGTCGTTATCGCGTGGGTCGCTTTTGCGGTGGGCGATGGCTACGACGGGCGTAAGTTGCTGGTTACGATTCTCACAACGGCGTGGGGCCTGAGGCTCACCGGATACCTGTTCTGGCGAAACGCAGGCAAGGAAGAGGACTACCGGTACCGTGCGATGCGACGGCGCTGGGGCCCGCGGTTCCCGATCATCTCGCTAGTGACTGTCTTCGGATTCCAGGGCGTGTTGATGTGGCTCGTCTCGATGCCCGTGCAGGTGGCCCAGCTCTCCGGAATGTCGGAAAGCCTGGGGGTGATCGATTACGCCGGGGCAGCGGTCTGGGTCGTAGGGTTCCTGTTCGAAGCGATTGGCGATTTCCAACTCGCTCGGTTCAAGGCAGATCCAGCGAACCACGGACACGTGATGGATCGGGGCCTCTGGAAGTACACGCGCCA
>JBATAT010000175.1:0-2343 GCA_049662005.1 Tepidiformaceae bacterium | reverse complement strand
AGTCCTCAAACTCGGTGAATCCCAGCTCGAATGGAATAGCGACGAGCCGACGGTCACGTTCCCCATCCCGGTCGTGCTCGCCGAAGGCGCCACGAGTCTTACCGTCTCGGCTTCCGTCTACTACTGCAGAACTGGCGCGGAGGCGCTGTGCTTTATTGGCCAGTTCGAAGTCGTCGTCCCGCTGACCGTTTCGTCGTCCTCCAACGTTGGTGAACTCGCCGTCTCCTACGAGTTGCCTCCAGCCTGATCTCCGGTCGTTAGCTCCCCCTCTCCCAAGCATGGGAGAGGGGGCCGGGGGGTGAGGGCTCACACCTCAAGCGCCATCCCGTCATAGGCCGCCACAATCTCACCCGGATAGTATTCCGCCGCTTCGGCAACCAGCCGCTCCGTCTGTTCACCCGGGTTCAGGTGCGTCAGCACCAGCCGGGGCACGCCGGCATCCCTCGCGATCTTCGCAACCGCGTCCACCTGCGAATGTGTTCGCTCGAACGCCTGCAGGATCGCATCCCGCCGCCTGGGCGGATCGTTCGCAGTCCAGTCGGCCAATCCGGCGATCGAATACGCCTCGTGGATCAGCACATCAGCGCCCTCGGCCAGCGGGACCATCAGCGACGCATCCGCCCTCGTATCGCCGCTGTAGGCGACCGTTCGCCCGCCGAATTCCAGCCGATGCGCCATCGCCACGACTTCAGGCGCGTGGGGCACCACAATGCTCCGCAACCGCGATCCGTCGATATCGTGCTCACCGCCATCGGTCAGTTGGACCACTGGCACATCCAGCGGCACTCCGAACTCCTGGCCCGCGACGGAGGTCACCATCGAGGTCGCTCGGGTTGCCGCGTCGATGTAGGCGCGCGTGCCCGGCGGACCGTAGACCACCGGCAGTTCGCCGTACGGGAACACCAGGTGAGCCAGCCACGCCGGGAACCCGTGGACATGGTCCATATGCAGATGGCTGAGGATGAGTGTCCGCGTGTTCGGAATTGGCAATCCGGCGCGGAAGATAGCGCCCAGTGCGCCCGGTCCGCAGTCGAGCAGGATGCCTTTCGCTCCATCATCAAGGAGCACGCACGAGGCCGCGCGCTTCGCGGTCACTCCGCCCGAACCCGTCCCGCAAAACGTCATCCGCATGCCCGCAGTCTACCCGCGGGCGAAGACAAATTCTTGACAGGGTGGGTTGCCTCGCAGAAAGATGAGGCCCCGCCCTTTGCGGAGATCAGGAGGCTCTCATGGCCGTTCGTGGCTACGTCCTTATCGAATCCGATGTCGGCAAGGCCAAGGCCGTCAGTGCCGCCATCCAGGAATTCACCTACCCGGGCGCCCGGGTTGTCGTCGTCGATACCGTCACTGGTCCCTACGACGTCATCGTGCAGCTCGAAGCTGAAGATCTCGATAGCCTCGGCAACGCAATAACCGAAGCCGTCCAGAAAGTCGCGGGGGTTCAGCGAACCACTACCTGCCTGGCCGTCCGCCTCGCCTGACGACCCTCTCGAATTTGCGAAATGCCGTCCGCCCGGGCGGCATTTCTGTTTCTTGCCGCTCAATCGACATTCCGGCCCGCCCGCTCGACAATCTGGCACATGCCAGCTCCCTCCGAAATGATCAGCGTCGAAGAAGCGCGCGCGCGGATCCTCGCCTTCTTTTCGCGTCTTCAGCCGGAACGCAAGCCGCTCCTCGCTGCGCTCGGACAGGTGCTCGCCGAAGATGTCGTCGCGCCCTTCGATCTTCCGCCGCTGGCCAACACCGGGATGGACGGCTACGCCGTCATCGCTGCCGATACCACCGGCGCTTCGGAAGCCTCCCCGAAGCACCTCAAAGTCGTCGCCAATCTTGCCGCGGGGTATGTCCACGATATCCCTGTGAACCCTGGAGAGACCGTCCGGATCATGACCGGCGCGCCGATCCCGCCCGGCGCTGATGCCGTCGTTCCCTTCGAGGAAACCGATGAGGTGCTTCGCCGGCCGAACGAGCAGCCCACCCGAGGCGATTCCGTCGCCATCTTCAAAGCAGCCGTCCCGGGGGCGAACGTGCGTGCCCGTGGTGGCGACATCCGCGAAGGGAGCACCATCATCCGCGCTGGGCGCATCATCCGCGCCTCCGAAATTGGCGTGCTGAGCAGCATTGGCCTGGCCGAAGTTCCCGTGTTCCGCCGCCCTGTCGTCGCCATCCTCTCCACCGGCGATGAAGTCACCCCGCCCGGCGAACCGCTGCTCCCGGGCCGCATTTACGATTCGAACTCGGCCGCCATCGCCGCCCAGGTCGTCTCCTTCGGCGGGATTCCACGCCTTCTCGGCATCGCCCGCGATACCGTGGAGGACCTCACCCGCAAGATCCACGAAGGTC
>JBATAT010000174.1:0-13868 GCA_049662005.1 Tepidiformaceae bacterium | reverse complement strand
GGCCCGAGGCCGATGGCGGGCGGTTTCCGGCGAAACGATGCCTGGGCGATTCGGTGAAGGTTTCCGCCCAGATTGTGGCCGATGGCCATGATGTCCTCGCTGGTTGCCTGAAATACCGCAAGGTGGGGGCTACCATCTGGCAGGAAGCGCCACTTACAGATGAAAACCCCGGTCTCGACAGCTGGAGCGGCCATTTTATCGCTGACAGCCTGGGCGACTGGGAGTTCACAGTCAGCGGTTGGGTGGATGCCTACGGGACGTGGCTCCACGGCTTCGAAGCGAAGGCCGCGTCCGGACAGGACGTAACCGCGAGCCGCGAGCAGGGCGCCCAAATCATCGAAGAGGCGGCCGCTGGCGCGGGAACGAAGGCGGCCAAGGCGTTAACTGCGGCCGCAAAGGCGCTTCGTTCCGGCGACGGCGAAACTGGGGTCACCATCGCCTCCGACCCCGCGCTTGTCGAACTCGTCCACAGGGAACTCACACCGAAGTTCGTTGCGGAAGGCCCCGTGCGACGGCTCATCGTCGACCCCGTCCTGGCCCGTTTCAGCGCCTGGTACGAGTTCTTTCCACGGTCAACGGGTTCGGACGGGAAACACGGCACCTTCAAGACCTCAATTGAGCGCCTTCGATACGCTGCTGATATGGGCTTCGACGTCGTCTATCTGCCACCGATTCATCCGATTGGACGCAAGAACCGCAAGGGGCCGAACAACGCGATCGAGGCGAGCCCCGACGATACGGGCAGCCCGTGGGCGATTGGCGCGATCGAAGGCGGCCACCGGGCAATCCATCCCGAACTCGGAACCCTGGCCGACTTCAAGAAGTTCGTCGCCGAAGGACGCAAGCTGGGCGTGGAAACGGCGATCGACCTGGCGTTTCAGTGCGCACCGGACCATCCGCTCGTTTCAGCGCACCCGGAGTGGTTCCGTCACCTGCCCGATGGTTCGATCGCCTATGCGGAGAACCCGCCCAAGCGCTACGAAGACATCGTCCCGTTCGACTTCGAATGCGACGACTGGCAGGGCCTCTGGCAAGAACTGCTGGAGACGACGCTCTACTGGGTCGAGCAGGGTGTCACCGTCTTCCGGGTGGACAACCCGCACACGAAGCCGTTGCCGTTCTGGGAGTGGCTGATCGCCGAGGTTCGTGCTAAACACCCCGAGGTGATCTTCCTCGCAGAGGCGTTCGCGCGGCCGGCGCTTCTCCACGGGCTGGCCTTGCGTGGCTTCAGCCAGTCGTACACGTACTTCGCATGGCGCAACACGCGCGCTGAGATCGAGGAGTACCTCACGGAATTGGCACACGGCCCGGGCAGCGAATATCTGCGCCCCAACCTCTGGACCAACACGCCCGACATCCTGACGGAGTTCCTCCAGGCAGGTGCGCGCCCGGCGGCGATCATCCGGTTCGTCCTGGCGGCAACGCTTTCGGCAAGCTACGGCATCTACGGCCCCACCTTCGAGCTCTGCGACGCCGAGGCCGTCCGGCCGGGCAGCGAAGAATACCGAGATTCCGAGAAGTACCAGATCCGCTCCTGGGACATCGATAGTCCCTGGAGCCTGCGCGATATCATCAAGCGAGTGAACATCATCCGGAAGCGCGAAGCCGCCCTGCACCGGAATGACACGCTCGCGTTCCATTGGACTTCGAACGACCGGCTCATTTGCTACAGCAAGACAGCGCCCGATGGCGACGACCTTGTGCTCGTCGTCGTGAATCTCGATCCGCATCACACCCAGGCGGGAACGATCCGGGTCGACGAAGCCACCCTGGGGATTGAATTCGGCGGGCAATACCTTGCCGAAGACCTCCTCGGCGGTGGGAACTTCGTGTGGGAGGGCCACGAGAACTACGTGGAGCTTGATCCTCACGTTTCTCCGGCACACATCTTCGCGGTGCGGCGGAAGCGCCGGACCGAACAAGATTTCGATTATTTTTTCTAGGAACGAGGGACTCAGTTGCCCACAAAGCGATCGACCAGAACGAGCCGCCCGGGTGTGGGCACCGACCCGCAGTGGTACAAAGACGCCATCATCTACGAACTGCACGTGCGTGCATTCAAGGATGGCGACGCCGACGGCATGGGCGATTTCCGCGGGCTCACCGAGAAGCTCGACTACCTGCGCGATCTCGGTGTAACAGCGATCTGGCTCCTACCGTTCTATGCCTCGCCGCTGCGGGACGACGGCTACGACATCGCCGATTTCAAGACCATCCATCCCGGCTATGGAACCTTGCGCGACTTCCAGGCATTTCTTGCTGGCGCGCATAAGCGCGGCCTCCGGGTTATCACCGAACTTGTGCTGAACCACACGAGCGACCAGCATCCCTGGTTCCAGCGGGCACGAAACGCTCCGAAGGGCCACCCGTGGCGGGATTACTACGTTTGGAGTGACACCGCGACCGAATACTCGAGCGCGCGAATCATCTTCAAGGATTTCGAACGATCAAACTGGACGTGGGATCCGGTCGCGAACCAGTATTTCTGGCACCGCTTCTATTCCCACCAGCCCGACCTGAATTTTGACAACCCGGCGGTACGCAAAGACATCCTGAAGATCGTCGATTTCTGGATGAACATGGGTGTCGACGGGTTCCGGCTCGATGCGGTGCCGTACCTCTTCGAACGCGAGGGGACGAGCTGCGAGAATCTGCCGGAAACGCATGCCTACCTGAAGGAATTGCGCGCCCATGTCGATGCGAAGTTCCCGGGCCGCCTGCTGCTCGCCGAAGCGAACCAGTGGCCGGAAGATGCCGCGGCGTACTTCGGCGATGGCGACGAGTGCCACATGGCCTACCACTTCCCGCTGATGCCGCGCCTCTTCATGGCGGTACGCATGGAAGACCGCTTCCCGGTCACGGAGATCCTCGAACAGACACCGGAAATCCCCGAGACCGCCCAGTGGGCCCTCTTTCTCCGCAACCACGACGAATTAACCCTGGAGATGGTGACTGACGAGGAGCGGGACTACATGTACCGCGTCTACGCGGGCGAAGAACGAGCGCGGATCAACCTCGGGATTCGGCGGCGGTTGGCGCCCTTGCTCGGCCACAACCGGCGCGTCATCGAATTGATGTACGCGCTGCTGTTCTCCCTGCGTGGGACACCGGTCATTTACTACGGCGACGAGATCGGAATGGGCGACAACATCTTCCTCGGCGACCGCGACTCGGTGCGAACACCAATGCAGTGGAGCAGCGACCGGAACGCCGGCTTTTCCAGTGCGAACCCGCAACAGCTGTTCTTGCCGGTGATCACCGACCCGGAATATCACTACCAGTCGATCAACGTCGAAGCCCAGCAGTCCAATCCCTCGCTGCTGCTGTGGTGGATGCGGCGAGTCATCGCGCTGCGCAGGAACCACCAGGCGTTTGGCCGGGGGAGCATGACGTTCGTCGATTCTGACAACCGGCGCGTCCTGGCGTTCGTGCGTGAGTTCGAAGGCGAACGCGTCCTCGTGGTTGCGAACCTCTCCCGGTTTAGCCAGGGCGTTCAACTGAACCTGCGGGACTACGCGGAAACCATCCCGGTAGAGCTCTTCGGCCGGGCACACTTCCCCACGATCGGGGAGGCGCCGTATTTTATGTCACTCGGCCCGCACGCGTTCTTCTGGTTCGAGCTCGAAGCGATCGCGGATCATGATCGGACGCCGGCGATGTACCCCCTCGCGCTGGCCGATGGCGAGAACTGGACGGTCTTCTTCGATGGCCGGCGCGCGAACCTCGAACGAGCGCTGGCAACCTACCTGCCGGGCCGCCGCTGGTTTGGCAGCAAGACACGAGCGATTAAGCGGCTGGTAATCGATGACGTTGTCCGGCTCGAGCGCCGCGCACCGCTGCCAACGGCGTTTGTTCTGCTGCGCGTGGAGTACGACGAAGGTGAGGCGGAGAACTTCGGCTTGTTGCTTTCGGCAGTGCCGGAGGACCGGGCAGCGTTGTTGGAAAGTGCCGTCCCCTGGGCAGCCGTGGCGCCCATCCACCGGGAGAACGACAGCAACCTTCACCTCATGGACGGGTTCGCCGTACCCGAAGTGGCCACGGCCTTCCTCGGGCTCATGAAGAGCCGGGTGGTGCTGTCCGGGACCAAGGGCACGCTCGAATGCACCAGCAAACCCGTTCTTCGCGCCGTCGGCGGGGAACTGACGCCGGCAATCCAGCGAAACGAGCAGAGCAACACCTCGGTTGCCTATGGCGACCGCTTCATGATGAAGTTCATCCGCCGGATCGAACCTGGCACGCATCCGCAGATCGAAATCGAGGAGTTCCTGTCGACTTCGCCGGTTGCGGGCAACATCCCCGAATTGCTCGGCACCATGTTCTACAAAAGCCATGGTGGCAAGGCATCTGCGGTCGCCATCGTTGAGAATCACATCCAGCATCAGTCCGATGGCTGGCTACTCGCGGTCGATGAGTTGACCCGCTTCCTCGAAGAAGTTGCATCGGCAGTCAGCGAGCCACCAAAGCTCGCCGACCACCTGCATCCCATGGACATGCCGGCCCCCGATTCGCTCTTGCTCGAACGCACTGGCCCTTGGTTCGAACTGGTCGCGACCCTCGGGCAGCGGACCGCCCAGTTGCACGCCGCGCTTTCGAACACGAAGAATGCGAACTTCGCCCCGGAGCCGTACACACCGTTTTACCAGCGAGCCCTCGCCCAGGGGTTCAGGGTCCAGGCGCGCCACTCCTTGCGGCTGTTGAAGGCGAGCCTGAAAAACCTGGATGACAAGACGGCCGAACAGGCCTCGCAGGTGCTCGCCCAAGAAGCAGATCTCCTGAAACGCCTCCACGATGTAGCCGGGCGAACCGTCCGTGGGAAGCGCATCCGTGGTCACGGCGATCTCCACCTCGGCCAGGTTCTTTCCACGGGATCCGACTGGGTGTTCATTGACTTCGAAGGTGAACCGAAGCGGTCACTCGGCGACCGGCGAGTCAAGCGCTCCCCGCTGCGCGATGTGGCGGGCATGGTCCGGTCGTTCTACTACGCGGGACAGTTTTCGATGCGCCAGGCAGCGATGGGCGTGCAGGAGTCGAGCACCGACCATCTCCGGATGTGGGCAAGAGCCTGGTACCTGTGGACCGCATCGGCCTACCTCAGGGCCTACTTCGCGGAGATAGCATCCGCCGAAATCATGGCTCCTGATCCTGAAGAAACCCGCTTCTTGCTGGATACGTTCATGCTGGATAAGGCGCTCTATGAACTCGCCTACGAACTCGATAACCGTCCAACGTGGGTCGATATTCCGCTGCAAAGCATCCTCGACCTGCTTCATGCATCGCCACAAATCGGCGAGGAGGCATCCGAATGAGCACCCGAGCAACTGCGCCCAAGAAGACGCAATTGATCACCGACGACGACCTGTTCCTGTTTAACGAAGGGACGCATTCGCAGCTGTACGAAAAGCTCGGATGCCAACTGGGAGAAGACGATGGCGTTTCGGGGGCCTGGTTTTCCGTATGGGCCCCAAACGCACGGACGGTCAGTGTGGTCGGCGAATTCAACGGCTGGGAACGCGGCAAGGACCGCCTGGAGCCGCGAGCTTCGTCCGGGATATGGACCGGCTTTGTGCCGGGCGTGTCGAGCGGGCAACAGTACAAGTACGCGATCGATTCGCATGTCGGCGGAGCAGAACTGACGCGCGCGGACCCGATCGCGTTTGCGACCGAGACGCCGCCCAACACTGCTTCAGTGGCCTGGGATATGGCCTATGAGTGGGGCGACAGCGAGTGGATGAAAACCCGGGCAGCCGCGAACTCGCTCGATGCACCGATCTCCGTCTACGAGGTTCACCTCGGTTCCTGGCGCCGAATCGTCGAGGACGGGAACCGCTCGCTGACCTATCGCGAGCATGCCGACCTCCTGGTCGATTACGTGGCCGAAATGGGCTACACCCACGTCGAATTTCTTCCAGTAATGGAGCATCCGTTCTACGGGAGCTGGGGTTACCAGGTGACTGGCTACTTCGCGCCAACGAGCCGCTACGGGACGCCCCAGGACTTCATGTATCTCGTCGACAGGTTCCATCAGCGTGGCGTTGGCGTGATCCTCGACTGGGTGCCTTCGCACTTTCCCGCGGATGAACACGGCCTCGGGAATTACGACGGTTCACACCTCTACGAGCATGCCGACCCCCGCCGTGGCGTACATGCGGACTGGGGCAGCCTGATCTTCAATTACGGGCGCCACGAAGTGCGCAGCTTCCTCCTCAGTAGCGCCGTCTTCTGGCTGGACAAGTACCACGTCGATGGGCTGCGAGTGGATGCCGTGGCTTCGATGCTGTACCTGGATTATTCGCGCAAAGAGGGCGAATGGATCCCGAACAAATACGGCGGTCGCGAAGACCTGGATGCCGTCGAGTTCCTGCGCCAGCTCAACATCTCCGCCTACGGGTTCACACCCGATATCCAGCTCATCGCCGAGGAATCGACCGCCTGGCCGATGGTTTCGCGGCCCACCTACCTCGGCGGGCTCGGTTTTGGAATGAAGTGGGACATGGGCTGGATGCACGACACCCTGGATTACATGGCGCGCGACCCGATCATCCGGCGCTACCACCACAATCAGCTGACCTTCCGGGGGATCTACGCATTCACCGAGAACTACATGCTGCCGCTCTCGCACGACGAAGTCGTCCACGGCAAGGGCTCACTCCTGGGGCGAATGGCGGGCGACACCTGGCAGAAACTCGCCAACCTCCGGACACTCCTGGCCTATATGTACACGTTGCCCGGAAAAAAGCTGCTCTTTATGGGCGGCGAAATCGGCCAGTGGAACGAGTGGAACCACGAATCGAGTATCTCCTGGGATCTCCTGAATGACCCCGCCCACGACGGGATCCGGCGGCTGGCAGGTGACCTCAATGCGTTCTATCGAAACAATCCAGCGCTCTACAAATCAGACAATGATCCCGAGGGATTCCAGTGGATAGACCCTAACGATGGCGAGCAAAGCACGTTAAGCTTCTTACGCCGAACCGGGGATGACGAGTGGCTCGCCGTGTTGTGTAATTTCACACCCGTGCCGCGCTCGAACTTCCGGGCGGGAGTTCCCCATTCGGGGCGCTGGGAGGAAGTCTTGAACACTGACGCTTCGATCTATGGCGGTTCGGGCCAGGGCAACCTGGGTGGCGTGGAATCGACGCCGATCCCTGCCCACGGCCGGCCACGATCAATCGTTGTCACTCTGCCACCGCTCTCGGTGGTCGTATTCCGGTGGGCCGATTGAGCTTCCCCACGCGGAGTGCTCCGATGCAGCTCCCCGGTGAGCCGTATCCCCTTGGCGCCACCTGGGATGGTCGCGGCGTGAATTTCGCGGTCTTCAGCGAGAACGCCGAGGCCGTCGATCTCTGCCTCTTCGATGAAGAGTACGGTGCGAAGGAAGTCATCCGGGTTCGGATGCCCGAACAAACCGACAACGTCTGGCACGTCTACCTGCCGGAGGCGCGGCCCGGCCTCATGTACGGCTACCGCGTTTATGGCACGTACGACCCCGCGAACGGTCAGCGCTTCAACCCGAACAAACTCCTGCTCGACCCCTATGCCAAGGGAATAACCGGCTCGGTGGAATGGTCCGACGCGATGTTTGCCTACCCGCCCGGCCCAGAGGACGACGTTGACCTGCAGTTCAGCGAGGCGGATAGCGGGCCAGGGATGCCGAAATCGGTGGTAATCGAATCGGGTTTTACCTGGGGCGATGACCGGCTGCTGCGCACGCCCTGGAACAAAACCGTCATCTACGAGGCACACGTGATTGGGTTGACCCAGCAGCATCCGGGCGTCCCCCGAGATTTGCGTGGCACCTACGCGGGCATCGGCCACAAGGTCATCATCGATTACCTGCGAGACCTCGGGATCACGGCGATCGAGCTCATGCCTGTCCACCACTTCGTGTATGACCGCCACCTCCGCGATCTCGGGCTGGTGAACTACTGGGGCTACAACTCGATCGGCTTCTTCTCGCCGGATAACCGCTATGCAGCGGCGGGCCGCGCCGGCCAGGGAGTGAACGAATTCAAGACGATGGTCCGTTCGCTCCACGCCGCGGGCATCGAGGTAATCCTGGACGTGGTCTACAACCACACGGCCGAAGGCAACCACATGGGCCCGACGCTTTCTTTCCGCGGGCTCGACAACGCCGCCTATTACCGGCTCGTCCCCGGTGACCAACGCTACTACATCGACTACACGGGCACCGGCAATTCGATGAACATGCTCCACCCGCGCGCTATCCAGCTGATCATGGATAGCCTGCGGTACTGGGTTCAGGAGATGCACATCGATGGGTTTCGATTCGACCTCGCCGCCACGCTGGCCCGCGAACTGCACGAAGTCGACCGGCTGAGTGCATTCTTCGACATCATCCACCAGGACCCGGTGCTCTCGCAGGTGAAGCTCATCGCGGAACCGTGGGACCTGGGCGAGGGTGGCTACCAGGTCGGCAACTTCCCCGTGTTGTGGACCGAATGGAACGGGAAGTACCGGGACTGCGTCCGGCGATTCTGGCGGGGAGACCCCGGGCAGGTGGGCGAGCTGGGCTACCGGCTTACGGGCAGCAGCGACCTTTATGCACACAACAGCCGGCGGCCCTATGCGAGCATTAACCTGGTGACCGCGCACGATGGCTTCACCCTGCACGACCTTGTGAGCTACAACCAGAAGCACAACGAAGCCAACATGGAAGATAACCGCGACGGGACCGACGACAACATCAGCTGGAACCATGGGGCCGAAGGCGAGACCGATGATCCTGCAATCCTCGACCTGCGGCGTCGCCAGATGCGCAATTTCATGGCAACACTCTTTCTCTCGCAGGGTGTACCGATGCTCCTTCATGGCGACGAAGCCGCCCGGACACAACAGGGCAACAACAACGTCTACTGCCAGGACAACGAACTCTCCTGGATGAACTGGCAATGGGGCGAGGCCGAGCGGGAAATGCACGAATGGACGCGGCGGATGATCGCATTCCGCAAGGCGAACCCCGTGCTGACCCGGCGCAACTTCTTCCAGGAGGCCGACGTTCGCCTGGCGGGACACTCGGACCTTATCTGGCTAACCGAAACCGGCGCACTGATGAACGAGGGGGACTGGCACGACGAATCGCGCCATACGCTGGCGATGTTGCTCCCCGGGAATTCCTCGGGCCAAATCGATTCGAGCGGGAAACCGGTGTTGGGTAACTCGCTGGTGGCGATTTTCAACGCTTCGCCGGAGCCCGCGACCTTCCAGCTGCCACGAATATCAGCGCCTGCGCGCTGGAGCCTGGCTTTCGATACTGCAATCCCCGAGGAGCCGGACGGACGGCGTACATTCCAGGGTGGAAAGACCTACGAAGTAGCCGGGCGGTCCGTCGTTGTGTTCTGCGCGCCCGGCGAAGCTGTCGTTACGGCCACTCGCTGAGGAATACGCTGGAATGGGCGGGGAGTTGAAGCTTTCCCGCGGCGAACCTTGCCCCAACGCTGTTGCCGCCAAATCGGCCTTCGTTACTCTGCAGCTCGATCGAAGGGGCTTTGGCGCCCGCCAGTTCGAGCGAAACTGCGTCGCCGAAGTTCACGACGATCCAGCGGATCCCCGATTTCGCTTCGAAGCGCACGACCAGGGAACGCCCGCGGCTTGCGGTGAATATCGGCAGCCGCTGCTCCCGGTATTCGCGCAGGACGGGGTCGCTGGCACGAAGCGACAGTGCCTCTTTATGGAGCGCACGGGCGAGCTGGCCAAGGCCGTAGGCCGCATCGTCATGATCCAGGATGGACCGCAGAAAGGTGGCCTCGTCCTCCGGATCCGGTATTGCGAGGATGCTCGCGGGATCCGAGAAGGCACGGAAAGCGCCGAACTCGCGGCGGCGGCCTTCGGTGACCGCACGGCCAAGGTCGCCCTCGTGATCGGTGAAGTAGAGAAACGGTTCGCTGGCGAGAAACTCCTGGCCCTGGAAGAGCATGGGGATTTGCGGTAGGAGCAGCATGAGCAGAGTGGCTGCCCGGAAGTCGGCCTGGGCGGCCGTCACGTTGAGGCGCTGGCCGAACGGGCGATTCCCAACCTGGTCGTGGTTCTGAATGCAGTACACGAACGAGTGCCAGGGAACGTCCCGCGCAGGCTTTCCGCGATGCGCGCCAAAGCCGAGGTCGAACTGGCCCTCGTAGAGGAAGCCCTGGCGAAGCGCGTGGCCAACGGACCTTGCGGTGCCATCGTAGCCGCGCAGGTAGCCGTCATTCTCATTCTGGAGGACGGTCCGAATGGTGTGATGAAAGTCATCGGCCCAGAGGGCATCGAACCCGAATCCGCCCTCGTCACGCGCGGCAACGTAGCGCGGGTCGTTCTCGTGGCTTTCAGCAATGAGGTAGGGTCGCTCGCCGGAGGATGATTCAACGGCGGCGGAGAGTTCCGCGAGGATGTGGACGGGGGAGGAATCGAAGATCGCGTGGGTCGCATCGAAGCGGAATCCATCGATGCGGTATTCATGCTGCCAGTGGCGCAGGTTTTCGCGAAAGAACGCGCGCGTGTGTTCGGAGCCGGGACCATCGAAGTTCATCGCCTGGCCCCACGGGGTCGGGTAGCGATCGGTGACGTAGCCATCGGAGTACAGGCCGGTGTAGTTGCCCGCCGGGCCGAAGTGGTTGTAAACGACGTCGAGGATAACCGCGAGGCCCGCCTGGTGGGCCGCATCGACGAGGCGGCGCAGGCCTTCAGATCCCCCGTAGACCTCCACCGGTGCGAACTGGGAGACACCATCGTAGCCCCAGTTCCAACGGCCCGGGAAGGCTGCGACGGGCATCAGCTCGATAGCAGAAATCCCCATATCCACAAGCTGTTCAAACAGCGCCACCGCAGAATCGAAGGTTCCTTCGCGGGTCAACGTTCCGATGTGCGCTTCGTAGATCACGAGATCAGGAAATCGGGGCCGGGTCCATTGCTTATCCCTCCAATCGAAGCTCCAGGGGTCGACGACTTCGCTGAAGCCGTGCACGCCGTCGGGCTGGGAGCGCGAGCAGGGATCGGGAAATGGGCCGCTGCCATCGAGTTCGTAGGCGTAACGGTCTCCCGGGAGGACACCAGTGACGGTGAGTTCGCGAAAGCCGGATTCTACCTCTGGCATCGGCAGTCGCCGTTCGGTCTCATCGCCATGCACGAGTATCAGCACAACCGTGCGCGGCTTCGGCGCCCAGACCCGGAAAGTGGTTGCCTCCGGGTGGAAAATGGCGCCGAGTGTCGGCGCATAGGTGGAATCAGGCATTCACGCTTCCCGTTTCGGCGACAAGGATGGCCACCGGAAGCCTCGCGAACAGTTCGGCGAGCGTGACCCGGCCTGAATCGAGAGCGGCTCCGGTGAGGGAGTCGGTCCATCGCCATCCGGCAGGCAGGTCGAGCACCGTCTGGGCCGCCTCCGGGCCAGGGAACTCGCCGCTCAGCCCATAGAACTGGGCGGCGCGAATCGCGACCACGGTGATGCTGCGGACCGATTTCGACTGCCGCTCGAACGCGAAGGCCGCATCCCGCAGGGGGCCTTGAAGTTCGAGCCGCCGGTAACTGGCCTGGTGGAAGTGCTGGGTGTGCCGGGCCCGAAGTGCCAGGAGTTGCCTGGTGAGCCATGGCTTCGCGGCCGTATCGAGGTAGCGGGGTACTTCCGCCGGAATCGCCGCGAGCCGGTTCGCGGCGCCCACGAAATCGACGTCCTGGCGATTGTCGGGATCGGTGAGGGTGTAGAGCGAGAACTCGCTGCCCTGGTAGAAATCCGGGATGCCGGGCGCTGTCGCCTTGAGCGCGAGCAGGCCGAGCGAATTGGCGCGTGCAACCAGGTCGAGCGTGCCGACAAATTCGCCCAGCCGCCGAATAAAACCCGACGATCGCCGCCGGTCGAGGATGGCGCGGACGAACTCGCAGAGCATCGCTTCGTATTCCTCATCGACCTTCGTCCAACTGGTGTGGACCTTGGCTTCGCGTGAAGCTTTCACCATGTGCGCCTGGATGCGGGCGATGTACGCCTCGTTAGGCCGCCCCTCCCATGATGCGATGAGCGTCTGGTAGAGGTAGTACTCCGTATTGCGGTCGGGGACCGGGCTATCGCCCTGGGTGCGCACCTGACGGGAATTGCTGCGCGCCCAGGAACGTACTTCGCGGTGCCAGGCGCGGGGGTTCGCGGTCAGCGCGGCGAGGCGCATCCGAGCATCTTCGCTGCGCTTCGTATCGTGGGTGGTGGTGCCGGAGAGGCAACCCGGCCATTCGTTGGCGCGCCGGCCGAACCACTCATGGGCTGCCGACGCGGTGATCCCGAAGTGTGCCGGGTGGTCACCGACTTCGTTAAGGGCGAGCAAACGATGGTAGCGGAAGAAGGAGGTGTCTTCGATGCCCTTGGCCATCACCGGGCTGGAGAGCTGCTGGAAACGGCGGCGAAACTGCACCCAGCGAGCGCGCTCCTCGTCCGCTTCGTCACCGGTGTTCAGCATCAGCACCTGGACGAGGAACGAGAGCGATTCGGGCGTGATGTTGGGGTCGCGCCGGGCAGCCTCGGCTGCAGCGCCGCGGATGATGCCGGCATCGGCGGGCATCGGCTCATCCGATTCGAGGTAGGTGCGGTAGACGGGCATCGCCGAAAGGAGCGCGGCGATCGCTTCGCGGAGAGCCCCGAGCGTATTGTCGCGGGCGAGGCGCCGCGCCTGCGCAAGGCGGTAGAGGTGCAGGGCGAGGACGTTCACTTCGCCCGCGAACGAACGGCCCGCGACCCGCCGCCGAGCGGCGAACGCGATGTCATCGAACCTGGACTTGGATTCCGTGAAGTCTTCGTAGATAGCAGAAAACGCCTGCTCAGCGGCCGGGTCGACGAAGAGACCGCCGGCGGTCGCGAGGAATTCGTACCCCGTTGTGCCTTCGATCGGCCAGTGGGCCGGGAGGTCTTCGCCGAGCCCGAGGATCTTTTCGACCCAGATGGCCGGTTCGCCATCCTCATCGGATAGCGCACGGAGCCGAGCGAGATAGCCAGCGGGGTCGTACAGGCCATCAACGTGGTCGACGCGCAGGCCACTGGCGAGGCCGGCAGTCACGAGTTCGCGGACGAGCGAGTGGGTCGCTTCGAAGGCCGGTTCGTGTTCGATACGCACGGCAGCGAGGTCGTTGATATCGAAAAACCGGCGGTAGTTGATCTCTTCCGCGGAAACGCGCCAGTAGGCCAGGCGGTAATGCTGTTGCCGAAGGAGCGCTTCGAGTGCGTTGAACGACTCTGGTTGGCCGACCTGGCCGTTGTAGGAAGCGACACGGCCATCGAGCCAGCGGCGCAGTTCGGGAGCCGTGGCGAGCGTTTCGGCGAGATGTGAAAGCAGCAATTCAGCAGATTGTGGGGTCGCGGAGGTGAGCGACTCGAGCGTCGCGATGACCTCGCGGACGGGTTCCGGATCTTCGCCCAGCGGCGGGAGGCCGAGAAGCGACGAGTAGAGCCGTGGAGCAACAGGGAAGGTGCGGTCGTAGTAGCGAACGACGATTTCGGAATCATCGTAAGCAAGGGTGAGTTCCCCCGCTTCGAGAGCACTACCGAAGGGCTGGCCAAGGACCGGGTAGACGAGGACGCCCGTTTCCTGCTGGGGTTGGCCCTCCCAATCGATATCGAAGTACGGCGCGAACTGGGAATGCGGGCCGTAGCGGAGGACGTCGCGCCACCAGGGGTGGTGAGCAATGCCGACGTGATTCGGGACGATATCCAGGATCAATTGCATCCCCTGGTCGCGGACGGCCTGGGCGAGTGCATAGAAGCCCGCGAGGCCGCCCAGTTCTTCGTTTATGCGCGCGTGGTCGACAACGTCGTAGCCGTGGGTGCTGCCCGGCGTGGCGGCCCAGATGGGGGACAGGTAAACGTGCGAAATCCCGAGCTGGCGCAGGTAGGGGAC
>JBATAT010000173.1:0-2826 GCA_049662005.1 Tepidiformaceae bacterium | reverse complement strand
GCAAGCTCGTTCGCGTAGGCCGCGACATCGAGGTCGGGGTTTGCGACAAGCTGCGTCCCGAAACTGTCGACTGCAGCGCGGAGAGTGACGGCCATCACGCGTGTATCGAACGCGCGGAAGTCGCCGGTCTGTTGGCCCCAGATGAACATCGCTTCGGTGCCGGCGATGAGCGGCTCGGTGTCCTGGATCTTGTAGAAGAGGGTCCCATCGGGAGCGCGGAAGTTCGAGACGATCTCCCCAATCGCTCGCGTACCGACACGGTTGCTGGAGATGAATTCGAGGTTGCTGTGGATGTACTTGTGGAGGAGCTCGACCGGCGTTTTCGCCTTATCGAGTTCGGCCATCATGGCGATGTGCCCCGAACCGTAGAAGTGGTCCATGGCTGCGCGGATGAGGTCGTCCTTGGTTGCGAAGTAGTAGCCGATGACGCCTTTGCTGATGCCGGCGTGACGCGCGATGGCGGCAAGCGAAGCGTTCGCGAAGCCGAGTTCGCCGATGACGTTCAGTGCTGACTCGATGATCTGTGCCTTGCGAGCGGCCTCAATAAACGTGGGCTCACTTTGTACGCTTGCTCTCTTTTTCGTACGCATGGCCGAATCTTAGATCGCTCGTCCGAAGTTTGCAAGGTTTCCGTCACCGCGACGTCAACTTTCACGCCCCGAGATGCGTTGCGGTCTCCACCGATGGCGCGTGACGGCTTCGCGAAGGTTGCGAACGCCGAAGCTTGCGCTACCGTTCTCTGCATGAGGACGCAGTGGGCGATTTCGAACTGAGCATTGGCGCCGCGACAGACACCGGGCGGACGAGAATGCAGAACGAGGATGCGATGCTTGTGCGCGAACTCGGTGGTGCGCTCTTGCTCTGTGTCGCGGACGGACTGGGGGGGCATGCACGTGGGGAATGGGCGAGCGCGCGGGCAATCGACATCTTCGCCGAACGAGTGGCCGAGCGATTCGAATCGGATGGCCCCGAAGGTGCGATGCGGCAGGCGGCGGTCGCGGCCAATAGCGCGGTCAATGCGGAGGCGCTGGAGCTCGGCGCACCGGGTGCGGCGACAACGCTCGTCGCGGCCCTTCAGCGCGGGCCTGAAGCGTGGTGGCTAAACGTCGGCGATAGCCGCCTCTACCGGCTCACTGCGGCATCGTTGGAACAGGTCAGCCAGGATCACTCGTGGGTCGCGGAGCGGGTGCGCGAGGGGTCCATCCCGGCAGACGCGGCGCGGTCGCACTGGAAGCGGAATGTCGTGACGCGCACGATCGGTTTCGAACTCGAGGTGGAGCCCGACACGGGACACCTTGACCTCGAACCGGGCGATGTTCTGCTGCTTTGCAGCGACGGTCTCTTCGGTCCCGTGGCGGATGATGAGATCGCGCGGGTCGTTGGGACGTTCGAGCCCGAAGCCGCGGCAGCGAAGCTCATCGAACTGGCGAACGAAGCCGGTGGCCCGGACAACATCACGGTTGTGGTGGCAAGCGTCCGGGGCTAACCGGCGACGGTCTGGGGCTGACGCACGCCAAGGCTCATTGGAGCGCCCGGCTTGCGCTGAAAGATGTAGGTTTTCACCTGCCAACGGCCGTTCTGGAAGCGGATAAAGCGCTGGATTGGTTCGCGCTGCTTCGGGGTCACTCGCCAGAGTGCGTCCGCAATCTCGCGGTCGAAATGCCAGCGCGTTTCGACCGATTCGAAGCCGAGCGCCCGGTAGGCACGATGTGCGTGGAGGTTGAAGGCGTTCGCGGTGAGGATGAATCGCGGACGGGGATGCTCCTTCTCGAGCCAGGACATGAGAACCGCGAGCATTCGCCGGCAGACTGCCCGGCCTTCGTGTTCTGCGGGGACGTGGACGGCGAAGATGTAGCTACCGGTGAGGTCACGCAGGTTTACCGAAACGCGGCCGACGGCGACGCCGTTTTCGACAGCCACGAAGTGGCGATGCGGGCCTTCGGCACGACAGTTGGCGACCGCCGTGGCTCGCGCCGCCGGGTCGGCAAGGTGACCAAGATCGAAGGCGTGGAAGGGGAAACCGCGGACGGACCAGGTGGCCATTTGCTCGGCGAGTTCGGCATCCCACGGGCGAAGCACGAGGCCTTCGCCATCGAGTTCCGGGTAGGTCGCATCCGGCATGGAGGTAGTATACCCGGCGAAATCGGGATCCGAATGTGGGATGATTCCGGGAGTGGTGATGAGTGCGAGGGTGAATTTGCCGCACCCGCCAGCTTCCCCTCCCGGGGCCGTTTGCTCAGACGGGAACCTCGCAAACGAGCGCAAGCCGGTTGCCATCCGGGTCCCGCAGGAATGCCATCCAGCCCTGGATTCCGTTTTCTTCCCATTGGAGCAGGGGAGGAGCGTCGAATTGGACGCCTCGCGCCGACATCGCTTCGAAGGATGCATCGATGTCCTCGACGGCGAAGGTCACTGTTGTTGAGCCAGGCAAGACGTGTGCGCGATGTGCCGGGCCTTCGAGCATCAACTTCGTCTCGCCGACCCGCAGAAAGGCGAGCCCCCAATCGACCACAGTCCTTTCGTGTTGCGCGCCAAGGCTGTCGCGATAGAAGGAGATTGAGCGTTCGAGGTCACTCACGGCGAAGCTAACCTGGCTGACCATTCGAATCCCAGAACTCGCGAGCAAGGGGTGCTCATCGTCGCCAGCCGCTTGGGAAAGGATCGGGTCGCCCGGGCGGACGGTCCCCGGCGTGATAACGCGGGCATAGACGCGACTCGATCGGGAAAATCGGGCATTCACCCTGCTGATGTCCCGATCCAGAAAGCACGGCGCAATGGTCTTGCAGGGGTCAGCATATCCGGTGATTTCGACGACCAGCTCGGTAC
>JBATAT010000172.1:0-3132 GCA_049662005.1 Tepidiformaceae bacterium | reverse complement strand
TGTCCTCCACAAGGCGCACATCGATTGTGATTGGTCCGAAGCTGAAGAAGCCAAAACGCGAAGTCTTCAACAGGTAGGCCAGGAACAACAGGTCAACGCTGGCCTCCTCCACGTTCAACTCGCGATTAATTCGGGCAAGCTCCCGCTGCACGTCGGAAAGGAAATGCTGCGATGGATTGGATTCCAACGGCTCATGGCTGGTGATGGATGGCTCGGTCATCGGCAAGGCTTCGCTTTTGGTTAAGTACCAGCATAACGGTTGTCAGATCTGGAAAAAAGGGAGTATAAAGACGTGTAAGGGATACTTCCCGGTGGAAACGGATCAGAAATGACTCAGACCGCAACGAACCCAGCGACCGCGACCCTCTACCAACGCATTGGCGGCGGACCAACGCTGCGCAAGTTGATCGGCGAACTCATCGACGCTCATCTTCAGAATCCAGACATCAAGACCCGTTTTGAGCCATTCGACGGCGATGCAATGAAGGCTGGAGCCTTCCAGTTCTTCGCCCAGGCAATGGGCGGGCCTGAGGTCTACGACGGTCGAGGTCTGCGTGAGACGCATCGCGGCATGAACGTCGGTGAACACGAATTCGTCGCCGCCGCAGATGATGTCCTCGCAGTCCTCCAGCGCAACGGGATCGGTGAACGCGAACAGGCGGAGGTCCTCGCGGCACTCTTTGCCATGAAGGGCGAAGTGCTCCACCTGTAGCGCATCCTTTGAACCGGTGCGAACCGTGTGGCCGAACATTGACCGGCCACACTCGCACCCTCACGATTCTCTGAACGCGAGTGACTCAGCCCGACTACCAGCCCCACGACCCCATGGCAGCCCTCCGCCAGCCGAATTTCCTCCTGTACGCCCTCGGACGGATCAGCTCGGGCATGGCCATGACCATGCTCAATGCGGCGATCGCCTGGCAGGTTTACGAAATCTCCGGCTCTGCCTTCCAGCTCGCCATGATCGGCCTCGCTCGGTTTGGACCATCGCTCGGGCTGACCCTCGTCGGTGGCGCCGTCGCCGATGGCCACGACCGCAAGCGGATCGTGATGCTGGCCCAGCTCGTCCCGTTCCTGACATCCGTCACGCTCTTCGCCGCCACCGTGTCCGATGCGGTGACGCTGCCAATGATCTACGGACTCGTCCTCTTCATCGCCATCGCATCGTCATTCGAAAACCCGGCCCGCCAGGCGTTCCTCCCCCAGGTCGTTTCGAAGGAGACCTTTGCCAACGCCATCGTTGTCAGCTCGACGCTCCAATCGTTCGCGTTCGTCACCGGCCCGGCGCTCGGCGGTTTGCTCATCGGGACGACCGGCGTCGATGGCGCCTACGCCGCCCATATGAGCCTGATGGTGGTTTCGATCGTCTCGCTCGCGTTCCTCAGCCTGCGCGAACAGGATGGCCCTCGCCGGGCCGTCAGTGTTTCCGCGATCAAGGAAGGCATCCAGTTCGTCTGGAGCCGCCAGGTGCTCCTCGGCGCGATGACGCTCGACATGTTCGCCGTCATTTTTGGCGGCGCCACCGCGCTCCTCCCGATTTACGCGAAGGACATCCTGAAGGTCGGTGGCCTCGGCTACGGAATCCTCTTCGCCTCCCTCGATGCAGGCGCCCTCATCATGGCTCTTGCGCTCATCTTCCTGCCGCCCATTCGCCGGGCCGGTCGCGCCCTGCTCGTGACGGTCGCGATGTTTGGGCTCGGCACGATCGTCTTCGGCCTTTCGAGGAACATCTACCTCTCCATCGCGACCTACATGTTCATCGGGATGGCCGACCAGATCAGCGTGGTGCTCCGCCAGACCACCGTCCAACTGAGCACGCCCGACGACCTTCGCGGCCGCGTGAGCAGCGTGAATGGCCTCTTCATCGGCGCGTCCAATCAGCTTGGAATGGTCGAATCGGGCCTTGTAGCGGCGGCCACCAATGCGACCTTTGCGGTGGTCAGCGGTGGTATCGGCTGCCTGGCGGTCGTCGGCGTGGTGGCGGCGAAACTCCCCGGCCTCCGCAGGTATGAAACCACCCCGGGACCGCTTCGCAACGTCACGGTTACGCCCCTCGCCTCTGCCGAGCCCGTGCCTGTCACCGAAGTCACTCCTACGGACGCGGCCGGGGGGTAGCCGCTCACTGCTCTTCGATTGTTCCCGCAGCCCGGTGATACGCCCCGTTGAACACGGCGTAGGCGCCGCAGCGCGTGCAATCCACGTTGTTGCCGTAGCAACAGAACGTCCGCTCGAAATTCCCGCCGTCGCCCATGTACAGGGGCAGCATGTGGTTGCGAAGGCCGCAGGTCTCGCCGTGTTCGCCGGTTACTTCCATCGATCGGTCCGCCTTCATCAACTCCAGGGCGGATATATTCGATTTCACCCGCTCCGGATACTTTCGCTTGATAGCGATGACCTGATCGATCACCGGATCGCGGTCCTTCAGGTCGCTCCAGCCCAGGTTCGACTCATCGTCCACGCTCGGAACGTAGAACGTGAAGGCAATTCCCGTGACGGGCCAGTCCTTCACCTCTTCGACGAACGCTTCGATCCCGGCTGCGTTCTGGCGGGTGACGGTCATCTGCAGCATCACTGTTGTTCCGTCGTTTGGGTCACGCGCGAAAACGGCTTCGCGAACCTTGTCGAACACGCCCTCCCCACGGATCGGGTCATTCATCTCTTTCGGGCCATCGAGCGAGACCGTGACGAGGTGCCCCGGGACCGAGGGGATCCCATACGTGCCGTTCGTGACGATCGACGAGTGTTCGAAAAGCGGCATCGCTTCCATCACGAGGTTCTTCCGAATCATCGGCTCTCCGCCCATGAACAACATCGACTTGATGTGGTGGCGGTCACGGAGCTTCTCCAGCTGCGCCAGCATGGTCGCATCGTTCATCTTGTCCTTCGGCTTGTTCGGGTTGTCCGCGCGAAACACGAAACAGTGTGTGCAGGAGAGATTGCAGACGTTCGTCACATTGACCAGAGCGCTCGTAAAGTCACGCTCGCCGAAATCAGTTGGCTCGCGAATGTCATCGATCGAAATGATGTTGCTCACGTTCTGCCTCCAACCTGCTGTCATGGGAACAATACACCCGCCAGCAACCCATTGATCGCGAAGCACAAAGGACACGAAGCCGCTTGTCGGCCTAATCG
>JBATAT010000171.1:0-3380 GCA_049662005.1 Tepidiformaceae bacterium | reverse complement strand
CTGTTTCGAGAGCAGCGCGGCTAACGAGCACGAGTTTGCCATCGTCCCGGCCGGAGCGGCCAGCGCCGAACCAGGCGACTTCGCCCGCGGCCATCAAGGTATCGAGCATCGCCGGCTGAAAGTCACTAACGCGCACCGGGAGGATTTCGCGCTCGAGTGTACTCGCCGGGAGCGACGCACCCTCGAGTTGCTCAAGGGCCGTACGGAGCCTATCGAGGCCGCGCTGGTGTGAGCCGATGCCGTGCCAGCGCTGGAGGAATCGCGCATAAGCGGCCCCCGAAACCGGTTCCACCTCCTTGCGCAGGCGCGCGAGAGAACGGCTCTTGATCTGGCGGAGAACGTCGGGATCGCACCATTCACGTTCGGTGCCGCCGGGGCGGAAATCGCCGTGGAGGATGGCGCCTTCTGCGCCCATCTCTTCAAGCGTCTCGCGCACGAGTGATTCAGGGAGCGCCCACCGGCGAGCGGGCGAGGCGGTGATGAACGGCGCGTGCGTTCGGCCGAAGCGGGCGAGTAACCCTTCGAGAGCGCCCTCGCTGCGTCGCAGGAAGACTTCCGGAACGCCGATTGGGATTGAGACGCCGAGTGCATCGCGAAAGCGCCCCGCATCTTCGATTGGAATCCAGCGTTCGGAACCACCGATGCGTGTCCGGCATGCGCGTCGCGTTGCTTCGAGTTCGCCCAGCCATGGCTCGGCATTGGCCGGCACCACGAGGCGAGCGGCGATTTCCCCAACGTCGAGGTCGCCAAGCCGCCGCAGCAGGTCGTGGACATGGTCGAGCGTCTTCGCCTTGCGGTTTTCGGTGAGGCACTGGAGTTCGAGTTCGATCTGCTCGATGGCCGCCGGATCGAGGAGTTCTCGGAGTTCTGCTTCGCCGAGGAGGTCACGCAGGAGATTCCGGTCGAGGGTCAGTGCCTGGGCGCGACGTTCGGCGAGTGGCGCATCGCCTTCGTACATGTAGGCAGCTACGTAGTCGAAGAGCAGCGACCGGGCGAATGGTGAGGCTTCGCGCGTTTCGACTGGAGCGATCCGGATTTCGCGGTTCTGGACCTGACGAAGAACTTCGATAAGCCCCGGGAGGTCGAAGATGTCGCGGAGGCATTCGCGGTAGGTCTCGAGGATGATCGGGAACGAACCATAGCGGCTGGCGACGGCGAGCAGGTTGGCCGAGCGCTGGCGCTGCAGCCAGAGCGGCGAACGACTGCCGGGCCGTTTGCGTGGGAGGAGCAGCGCCCGGCCAGCATTTTCGCGGAAATGAGATGCGAACAGGGCAGTGTTCGCCAGGCGCGAGACGATCATCTCCTCGACCTCGTCCGGAGCCGGGAAGAGCGAATCGACCGAAGGAAGCTCGTCGCCACCGGCGAAGCGAATGGCGATGCCGTCGTCGCTCCAGATGGTCTGCACATCGAAGCCGCTCCGGTCGGCGAGGGTAGCTTCGATCGCCTGGGCCCAGGGGGCGTGCACCTGGCCGCCGAAGGGCGAAAGAATGACCATCCGCCAATCGCCGAGTTCATCGCGGTAGCGCTCGACGACAATCGTCTGGTCGGTCGGGAGGTGGCCGGTCGCTTCGCGTTCTTCGGCGAGGTAGGCAAGGAGGTTCGTCGCGGCGTTTTGGTCGAGGTCGTGTTCATCGCGGAGCCTGGCAGTTGCCTTCGAGGGGTCACGGATGGCATCGAGTTCGCGGGTGAAGGCGCCGATGGCGCGGCCGAATTCGAGCGGGCGGCCAATTCCGTCACCCTTCCAGAACGGCATCTTGCCGGGCTCGCCGGGAGCAGGTGAAACGATGACCTGGTCGCGCGTGATCTGCTCGATCCGCCATGTCGTGGCACCGAGGAGAAAGGTCTCCCCGGGTCGGCTTTCGTACACCATCTCCTCGTCGAGTTCGCCGACGCGCGGGCCACCAACGCCGAGGAAGACGCCGTAGAGGCCGCGGTCCGGGATTGTGCCGGCATTGACGAGGGCGATGGTTTTGGCGTCGCGACGGCTGGAAAGGACGTCGGTCTCGCGGTCCCAGAGGATGCGTGGCTTGAGGTCGGCAAACTCATCGGAAGGGTACTGGCCGGCGAGCATGCCGAGGACGCCTTCGAGTTGTTCGCGGCTGAGTTCGGCGAAGTTGTAACAGCGCCGGACCATGGCGAAGAGCTCATCTGTGGTCAGGTCTTCGGCGGCACAGGCGGCAACCACCTGTTGAGCGAGGACATCGAGCGGATTGTGCGGAACCTCGGTTTTCTCGATGAGCCCCTCGCGCATGCGGCGCGTTACGACGGCACATTCGAGAAGGTCGCCACGGAACTTGGGAAAGATGCGACCGATGCTCGTCGCACCGACCTGGTGGCCAGCGCGGCCAACCCGTTGGAGGCCACGCGCGACCGACTTCGGCGACTCGACCTGGATGACGAGGTCGACGGCACCCATATCTACGCCGAGTTCCATCGAACTGGTGCAGACGAGGCCGGGGATGGTTCCTGCCTTCAGCCGTTCTTCCGCTTCGAGGCGTTGTTCGCGCGAGACGGAGCCGTGGTGAGCGCGAAGGAGTTCCTCGCCGGCAAGATCGTTGATGCGCGCGGCCAGACGTTCGGCAAGGCGGCGGTTGTTGACGAACACGAGCGTCGAACGGTGCTCGCGAATCAGTTCGAGCAGCCGTGGATAGAGCGCGGGCCAGATGGATGTGCGTGCTTCGGGGCCGATTTCGGTTTCGGGGGTGGGGCCAACGAGATCACCGAGGCGGGTCATATCTTCGACGGGCACGACCACCTGGAGATCGAGGGCACGGCGAGCGCCGGCATCCGCGATGCGCACCCAACGATCGCCGCCGAGGTACTTCGCCACCTCTTCGAGCGGTCGCTGCGTGGCGGAGAGCCCGATGCGCTGGAACGGCCGCCCGGTCAGGCGTTCCAGGCGTTCGAGCGAGAGCGCAAGATGCGCTCCGCGTTTGGTGGCCGCCATCGTGTGGATCTCGTCGACGATGACCGTGTCGACAGTTTCGAGGATGGACTTCGCGCGGGAAGTCAGCATCAGGTAGAGGGACTCGGGCGTGGTGATGAGGATATCCGGCGGATCTTTGCGAAGATCTTCGCGTTCGCGTGCTGGCGTGTCGCCGGTGCGGGTTGCCACCGTTATGTCCGGAACCGGCAACCCCTCGCGCGCGGCGGCGATCCGGAGTCCAGCGAGGGGAGCGCGCAGGTTGCGCTCGATGTCGTAGGAGAGCGCTTTCAGCGGCGAGATATAGAGGACCGATACCCCGGCACGGAACGTCTTGCCGTTCTTTCCGGTGGGAAGCGGTGGGCGCTGAGCGAGACGGTCGAGGCAGGAGAGGAACGCAGCAAGCGTCTTGCCGGAGCCGGTTGGCGCGAGGAGCAGGGTGTGTTCGCCAGCGGAA
>JBATAT010000170.1:0-5838 GCA_049662005.1 Tepidiformaceae bacterium | reverse complement strand
CCGGCGGGAAGCGTAACCGGACCTTGCCGCGCAACCGGATCAGAACCTGCCCTTCCGCTACACTTTCCCCATTCAATCGGGGGAAATCGAAGATGAACACCCGTGTCGTCGCCATTGCGCGCCAGGTCGGGGTTGCGGGGGAAGAGGTGGCCCAGGCGGTTTCGAAGCGTCTCGGCTTTCGCTACATCGACTACCAGTTGATCCAGGAGGCTGCGGCCGAGGCCGGCGTTTCGCCGGAGACTGTGAGCGAGGCCGAACATACCCCTTCGTTAATGACACGGCTGCTCGAATCGCTCGCTCGCAACCCAACCATGCCGACGGCGGCGTGGGCAGACCCGCTCCCGCTCACCAATAGCCCCCTTTACACTTCCACGGACTATCGCCGCTTCGTCGAGGGTGTAATCCGGGAAACGGCCGACGAGGGCGCATGTGTGATCGTTGGCCACGCGGCCCAGGTCATCCTGCAGAACCGCTTCGACACCTTGAAAATTCTCGTGACCGGGTCCGACCTGCCTCGCGCTCGGCGCATCCAGGCGGGGATGGGTGTCGACGAGAAGGAGGCGCTGAAGATTGTGGAGCGCACCGACAACGAGCGTGTCGACTACTTTCGCCGCTTCTACGACACAGGATGGCTCACGCCAAGCACCTACGACCTTTGCATCAGTACCGACCACGTGAGCGCCGCGCAGACGGCCGAGTTGATCGCGCAGGTGGCGGAAGCACGGTGATACACCTCCGTCTCCGGCGAGACCCGGGCAGTGCATGGAGCGGAGCCGGCCTGCGCTGGTTCGTAATCGCTGCACTTGGCTTCGCGCTCGCAGTGAGTCTTGCTGGCTGCGGCGATGATGATGATGGCGCGACACCCACCGCGGGCGCCGTCGGTGGGCCCGCCTCGGCCGCGGCGATGGCCCCGGACCTGGCGGCAATGGGGTTCAAGACCGTGGAATCCGGCAGGGTCCCGGGTTCGACGCAAAACCAGGACACGTTCTACGGGATCTACGCGCAGGCGAAGGGCGGCAAGGTCCAGACGGTGCGCGTCGAGATCAACCTCCAGGCCACGGAAGACCTCGCGGGAGCCCAGTACGTGCCCCTCGCGGCGGCGCTCCGCAACCCTCCGCCCGACCTCTTCGGTGCAGGGGCAGTGCAGCAGGATGGCACGCCGGCGTTCCAGGCCGCGCAATCGAAGAGCTACCGCACCGCGGATCCGGACGGGCAGGGCAACTTTGTCTTCTCCGATATCCACCGGATGGGGCGCGCGGTGGTGATCGTTTACACGATCGGTCCCGATTCGGCGGAGACCACGACCGTGCGCAAGCAGGTGGCAGAACAGGTGGCAGCGAAGGCGAAGTAAACACAGCCTGCCGCGTCCTCCGATTCGAAGCCGACAGTTCGCTGGTGGCTCGTCGACCCCTGGACGTAGAATCCCGCTCTTACCCGGTTCTGAGGATTTGCTATGAGCCAGCCTACAGAAGAGCGGGCCCGCCGCCTTCCCTTTGCCTTCACCCATCTCGATCCGTCCGTGCGGCGCGACGTGGTCTACCTCGAGGCGACCGATACGGCCCAGAGCTTCGGCATCCTCTACCGGCCTGCGGGCAGCGAGCCGAAGACGGTGTTCTTCTTGATGCATCCGAGGGGCGAGTTCACCAGGCATTATGTAGTGCCGCCGCTGACGGCACGCGGCTATGCGGTGTTCGGGCAGAACAGCCGCTACCTCAACAACGACACCGACATGGTCCACGAACGGCTCCTGCTGGATATAGCTGCAGGAATGCGGTTCCTGAAGGACGCCGGGTTCGAGCGCATCATCCTGTTGGGGAACAGCGGCGGTGGCTCGCTTCTCGGGTTCTACCAATCCCAGGCGTCGAAAGCTCCCAACGCACGGCTTTCGAGCACGCCCGGCGGCGAACCGATCGACCTCACGAACGAAATCATGCCCGAAGGCGACCTCTACATCGCCGTGGCCGCGCATTTGGGCGAGGGCCGGTTCATGCTCAACGTGCTCGACCCCAGTGTGCTCGATGAGCACGACCCGACGGCTGTCGATGCCGCCTGGGATATGTACAACCCGGCGAACGGCTACCGCCCCTTCCCCGAACCGAGCACGTACGATCGGGCGTGGCTCGCCGCGTACCGCGAACTGCAGTACGAACGGTCACGGCGGCTGGACGCGATCGCACGGGCGCACATCGCCGAACACAGCTACTTCCGGACGCAACTGCGGAGCCCCGGCTACGCCTCACTGCCGGATGAGCCGCGCGGGATGATCGCCCGGCGGGCACGCCTTGGGCGCTACATGGTCATCTACCGGACCCTCGCCAACCCGGCCTATCTCGACCCATCGATCGACCCGAGCAACCGACCCCTGGGGAGCATTTTCTCTCCGGGCGATCCGATCATCGGGAACTACGGCCCCGGCGGGCTTGCACGGGTGATGACGCCACGCGCGTGGCTCAGTACCTGGAGCGGGACGAGTTCGCAGGCCGACCTCCCGGACACGATCGAGGACGTAACCGTGCCGACGCTGATTGTCTTTGCAGATGGAGACTGCGACATCTTCCCGGGCGAACAGGAGGAACTGCTACTGCAGAGTGGCGCGGCCGATAAGACGCTGATGGAACTGCAGTGGGCCGATCACTACCTCTATCCGGTGGGCGAAGAGGGGAGGCGGCTGGCGGACCCGCGTGAGCGGTTGATCGAGATGATCGTGCCGTGGGTGGAGGCGCGGGGGTAGGACAGATGAGGGGATGTGAGACCTCGGACGAAGCGGCCGGGACGAGCCACGCCGACAAGGTATCTTCATAGGACGTGAATCTGCACGAGTCCAAGAGGTTACCCGGCACTATGGCGACCAAGGCACGCATTTGCCCGACAGTCCATCCCACCCGCGGGAGATAATCGCGGATGAACTGGCGAGCTCGTGGGATGACGACTACGGAGTTGTCTGCTGTGCCCGGTATCGATGCGGCATCAGTGGGAGCAGTGCTCTCGGGAACGTCATCAATTACTGCGGGAATTGCCTGGACGCTGGAAAGCGTGCTGGACGGCATTTCGGCTCGGTTCTGGATGGGCTTGCGGGCAGACTCCGACCTGGGTGTGGAACGGTTGAAACGGAAGACCGCATAGCTTGCCGCACTGAGGGGAGCGCAAAAGGCGACCGCGATGGACCGCCGATGCGACGACCTACCGATTCCACCGGAAGAACGTCCAGTCCTGTAGCGGTCGCGGAGTGAGGCTCTCGTTGCCTAAGTAGCGAAACGTTTGCCATCCGACACATTCCTGACTCTCTTGGCTGGATCCCTGCTCGCGTCGGGCGACGCGGACCACTCCGGGGCAATGGTCCAGGGCCGAGTGCTAAGGGTTGCGCGCGGTCACCACCCAGTGCTTGCGGTCCACCACGAGATGGCCGTCCTTCAGGAACTGCAGGTCGATAGCTCTCAATTCTTCGGCAGCTTTGGCGAGGGCATCCGGCTGGACGCCCATGCCGGCTAGCAACGATACCGCCGCAGGCACTTCGGGAACTGGGCTGATATCGATGTCCGTGAAGTCCGTAAACCGGATGTCTCTGAAGCCGGCCTCGGACAGGAATTCTCGCGTGAGGGGTTCGGCCCCGAGTGCGAAAGGGCTGGGTGCCGGGAATCGCGATGGCGGTCGTGGCGGAGCGTACTTGGCGACGACATGGCCGCCGAACCAGGGATTCGCTGTCGTGTCCTGAAGGCAAACGAAGGCAAGGCGACCGCCCGGCTTAATGTGCCGGCGGATGTTCGCAAATGCCGCAACGAAGTCGGCGAAAAACATCACCCCGAGGCGGCTCATGGCTGCATCGAAAGGCCCGCCGGGAAGATCGTCCGACTGCGCATCAACTTTGGCGAAGTCTACATTGGAAAGCCCGGACTGGGCCGCCCGCGAGCGGGCTAGCTCGAGCAGGTCGTCGGAAATATCAGCACCGGTAACGTGCCCCGCTGGGCCGGTAGCGGCGGCGGCTTCCAGGGTGGTAAGCCCGCCTCCGCATCCGACATCGAGAATGCGTTCGCCGGACTTCACATCGAGTGCTTCGAACAGGGGTGCCATGAGTGTGACCATGCCGGGCTCGAGTCCCTTCCAGAACTGGAGGAACTGCGGATTGTTCCATTGGCGTTGCATGCTTTCGTTGGTCACGTTTTCACCCTGAGCGAGGATGGCGAAGTATAGGGGCAATTCACGCTCGTACGCCGATATTGCTACGATTTGTTCCTGGACATCGTCATTGAACTTCCCGACGATCCGTCGCGGCCCGCGTACCAGCGGCTCGCTGAAGCCATCCGGGAGAGCATTCTCGGGGGACGGTTTCGCGCGGGAGAGCGGCTACCCCCAACGCGGGTGCTGGCGAACGACCTTTCGCTCGCCCGAAACACCATCCTCGAGGCATACGAACAGCTCATCGCGGAAGGCTACCTGGCGGCCCGCCACGGATCGGGTACGTACGTCGCGGCGGACCTTCCGGACCGGGCGTTCCGGGCAGAAGCGGTGGCTTCGCGCACCGCGAGGAACGGCCACGGCGTTGCGCCACGGCTTTCGGATTTCGCCCAGCGGTTGATTGCCGGGGAGGTACCGAACGCCATCGATGAGGAGACCCAGAAGCAGGCGACCTTCGAATTTCGCTACGGCACGCCTTCTTTCGAAGAGTTCCCGCTCGACGCGTGGCGGACGCTGACGAAGCGAGTGCTCGACTACCCGCCGAGGGAACTGCTCGGCTACGGCGCGACGGAGGGACTGCCACAGCTTCGCGAGGCACTCGCGCGCTACCTCCAGCGTTCGCGCGGGGTCCGTTGCGATGCCAGCCAGGTGCTGGTGGTCAACGGTTCGCAGCAGGCGTTGGACGTGGCCGCGCGGGTGCTCCTCAACCCTGGCGATGCGGTCGCGATCGAGGACCCGGGCTATCGTGGAGCGCGCGCCGTGTTCCAGGCAGTCGGCGCGAAAATCGTGCCTGTGCCGTGCGACAACGAGGGCATCGTGGTCGATTTGATACCGGACGATGCGCGGGTGATCTACGTGACGCCGTCGCACCAGTTCCCGACGGGTTCGGTGATGTCGGCATCGCGGCGGCTGGAGTTGCTGACAAAGGCGACCCGGATCGGCGCCATCATCATCGAAGACGACTACGACAGCGAGTTTCGCTACGAGGGCCGCCCGCTGGCGGCGCTGCAGGGGCTCGATGAAGGCGGGCGGGTCATCTACACGGGCACGCTTTCGAAAGTCTTGCTGCCGGCGTTACGGCTCGGATACATGGTCGCGCCGCCGGGCCTGCAACCGGCCATCACCGGGGCGAAGTGGCTGACCGACCGGCACGTGGCGCTGCTCTACCAGGCGGTGCTGGCACTGTTCATCGATGAGGGGCATTTCGAGCGGCACCTGCGGCGAATGCGGAAGGTTTACGAGACGCGCCGGACGACGATGCTGGCCGCGTTCGACGAGCACTTTGGCGACCACGCGACGATTACGGGCACCGAGAGCGGGATGCACGTGCTCGTGAACATCCACGGGATCAGCGATGCCGACGAGTTCATGGAGTCGGCCCGCGCGAAGGGCGTCGGCATCTACTCGGCGCGGCCGTACTACCTCGGGGAGCCGCCGCCCGGAGCTTCGTTCCTGATGGGCTATTCGAGCGTGAGTGAGGATGGGATCCGGCGAGGGATCGCGATCCTGGCCGGGATTGCGGGGCGGTGAATTTGGTGGTGGCTTGACGGCCCTCGGCGGCCTTTGGCCTGGAGGGGGTTGGGGCCGGTCGCTGGCGCTCTCGGTTCTTTGGTTAGTGGTGGCTTGACGGCCATCGGCGGCCTGCGGCCTGGAGGGGTGGAGGGC
>JBATAT010000169.1:0-7614 GCA_049662005.1 Tepidiformaceae bacterium | reverse complement strand
TCCTTGTTTTCGAACTCAAGCGTGATTTCTGTGTTTGGCGGCGCGGTGATAGTCGAACCCACCGTGAACTTTGTGTTCTGCGCGACGATGACATTGCTTGCGGGGCCGGCAACAGGAGGCGTGCCTTCGCCGCCGCCAGCACCACCGCTGTCGCTGCTGAAGAGGTTCAGCCCGGCGCCGACCATAAAGCCGCCGACGATGAGCGCTCCAAATGTGCCGACAAGCGCGCCCGTACCGAAGTTGAACGAGGTGTCCTTCGTGTCACGAACGACTTCCATGTCGAACACCTGCACGGAACCGGGTACCACTTCCTCACCATGCCCGGCGAGCAGGTCCAGCATCGTTGTCCGCGTCTGCTCGTAGGTTGCGAGACCCTCCCGATCGGCCCACGTCGTTTCGACCAGCACCTGGGATGGTCCGTCCTCGGCAGGTGAAACGATCACGCGCATGTCCTGGAAGCCATCCAGGTCGCGGAGATTGTTGTCGGTCGCTTCAAGGAGGGTGATGATGCCGCCTTCGGCTCGCGAGGCCAGGTACTGGCCTTCAGCGATGGCGAACGTGACGACCTGGGTGTAACGAGCTTCGCGCCGCGTCGAATGCTCGCCCTGTTCGGCCTTGCGCTTCATCCGGCCGTCTTCGTACGCCCAGCCAGCACCCGCCAGCAGGGTGATGATGGCCGCAGCGCCGAGCAGAGGGCCTGCAAATTGCGCGTCGCGGTCATGTGAGTAGTAGATGATCGCCGCACCAAGAATGAAGCCGGCGAGGGCAGCGACTAATGGCCAAACGCTGGGGTCGGGGAGATGCGGAGTCTCTCCGTGTTCGCCGTGTCCTGTTTCTGAATGGTCCATCGGGTCGCGTTCTCCTCGAAAGGCCTGTTAGACGATGTAAAGGGTGGTGAAAAGAGCAATCCAGACGACGTCGACGAAGTGCCAGTAGAACGAGCACGCTTCGACGGCCTCATGCCGGGATGCCGAGAATTGGCCGCCCATCGAACGGACGAGCATGACCATCATGAAGATGATGCCCCCCGCCACGTGTGCACCGTGGAATCCGGTGAGCGTATAGAACGTGGTCCCGTAGATGGTGTCGCCCGAGCTGAACGGAAGCTGGCTGTAGTCGTACATCTGCGCCGTCAGGAAGGTCAGGCCCAACGCGATCGAGATGAACAACCAGCGGATGAGCGCCGTTCGATCGCCCTTCTGGATCGCCCAGACGCCCATCTGCATCGTCACCGAACTCAAAATGAGGACGCATGTCGCAATAAACGGCAGCGTAAATTCAAGGTGGAGTTCGATTCCCGCAGCTTCTTGCGCCGGAGAAAGGGCCGGTGGCCAGACTGGCGAATCTGCCCGGGCGATAAAGTAGGCGGCGAACAGACCGCCGAAAAACATTACTTCCGAGGCAAGGAAAAGGATGAACCCGAGCATTCCATTGCTCAGTTGTCCCTTTTGCTCAGTTGCGGCGGCGTGGGCTGCCATAGTCGTCTCTCCTCAGCGTGTGGTTAGGCGTGGCAGCCTAGTGGCCAGCAGATTGCCCGTGGCGTAGGTCGAACAGCGGCCGCTCGGAATGAATTTCCGGGGTGTCGTCGAAGTTGTGTTCCGGCGGTGGCGAAGTCGTCCACCATTCCAGCGTGTACGCGTTCCAGGGGTCGTTCGGCTGATCCTTGGGCTTCATCATCGTCATCACGAAGTTGATGAGGAACGGGATCATCGAAGTCGCGATCAGGAACGCGCCGATCGTGGAAATGAAGTTCAGTGTCTGCCAGCCCTGGCCATCCGGGTACGTCGCGATTCGCCGCGGCATCCCATCAAGGCCGAGAAGGTGCATCGGGAAGAACGCGAGGTTGAAACCGATGAACATGAGCCAGAAGTGCCACTGGCCGAGACGCTCGTTCATCCGCCGGCCCCAGATCTTGGGGAACCAGTAGTAGAGCCCGCCGAAGACGGCGAACACTGAACCACCAAACAAAACATAATGGATGTGCGCGACCACGAAATAAGTGTCGTGCAGCGCGAAGTCGACCGGCACCGCAGCACTGAACATGCCGTTGATCCCGCCGATGAGGAACATGCTCAAGAAGCCCAGCGCGAAGAGCATCGGTGCTTCGAAGGTGATTGAACCTTTCCACATCGTGCCCAGCCAGTTGAACATCTTCACGCCGGTCGGGACGCCGATCATGAACGTCATAAACCCGAACCAGGGCTTCAGCACCGCGCCAGTGGTGAACATGTGGTGAGCCCAGACGCTGAAGCCCAGCCCGCCGATGGCCATCGTTGCGTAGACGAACGCCTTGTAGCCGAAGAGCGGCTTGCGCGAAAAGACCGGGATGAGTTCGGAGACGATGCCCATGCCGGGCAGGATCATGATGTACACGGCAGGGTGCGAATAGAACCAGAAGATGTTCTGCCAGAGGATGACGTTCCCGCCACCTGCGGGGTCGAAGAACGCTCCACCGAAGTTGCGGTCGATGTAGAGCATCGTTAGCGCGGCTGCGAGCACTGGTGTTGCGAGAAGCTGAAGCACGGCGGTCACCAGGACCGTCCAGCAGAACACCGGCATACGCATCATGGTCATGCCCGGGGCGCGCATCCGGAACATCGTGACCAGGAAGTTCGAAGCGCCGATGGTCGAGGAAATACCAAGCAGGATGACGGCGATGATCCAGAGGTCCATGCCTACGCCGGTCTGGCGAGCGAGTGGGCTGTAGGCCGTCCAGCCGGCATCAGCCGATCCGCCGAACAAGAAGCCCGAGAACATCAGGAGGCCAGCGGGCGGAAGAAGCCAGAACGAAAGCGCGTTAATTCTCGGGAACGCCATGTCCACCGCGCCAATCTGGAGCGGCACGACGTAGTTACCGAAACCGGCCCAGACGGGGATGATGAACAGGAAGAGCATTGCCGAGGCATGCATCGTGAAGATCTGGTTGTACGCGTCGTTGCCGACGAACGTGTTGTCGGCCACAGCGAGCTGCGTTCGAACCAGCAGCGCGAGCGTCCCGCCCACGAAGAAGAAGAAGATCGAAGCGTAAAGGTAGAGAATACCCAGCTTCTTGTGGTCGACCGTGGTCAACCAGGTGAGGATGAGGGGGCGCTCATACGACTTTGGTCGTGGGACCGCGATGCTTGTCATTGTTCCTCCCGGGCCGTTGGCCCCTCCTCGGTGCTTGTCGCCTCTTGGCGAGAGATAAATGCCGGTGCGACTCGCTATTGCGCTTGCTGCACCGCTGAAGCTGGTTTTGGTGCGTTTTCCGCTACCCACTGGTCGAACTCTTCGCGGGTCACAACCTTCAATTGGAACCGCATAAGGGCGTGGTTCAGTCCGCAAAGTTCCGCGCACTGCGCGTGGTACGTGCCCAGCGTGTGTGGCGTCACGACGAAACGGTTATCGCGGCCGGGGACGACGTCGAGCTTGTAAAGGAAGTGCGGAATGTAGAACGAGTGAATCACGTCAGCCGAAAAGAGTGTGAACTCAACCGGCTCACCCTCTGGAATGATCAGCGTCGGCTCCTGGGCCGGCGTTCCCTGGATGAGGATCTGGCCTTCGGCGTTCCGGTCCGGCGTGTTCGTGCCGAGGTCGTTCATATCGTAGGTAAATGCCCACTGGTACTGGAAGCCCTGGACGTGGACCGTCAGCGCATCGTCCGGTGCGGTGTTTTCGACTTCGCGGAGGACGATGAACGAGTAGGTAAATAGGGCAACCACGATAACGACCGGGATCGTTGTCCAGATCAGTTCGACGACGGTGCTGCCGTGGGTTTGCGCCGGGAGCTCGTCATTCTTCTTTCGGAACGCAAACACGACGTACAGGATGGCTGCTTCGACGCCGATGAAGGCGACCGCGGCGATGGCCAGGGTGAATATCCAGAGGTTGTGGATCTTGTCCGCTTCATCGGTGATAGGCTTCGGCATCCCGGCCTGGGCGGATGCAATCGAGACCGCGCCCAGGGCAAGCAGTGCGACTGCGAGCAGGACAGCGGCCCGGCGAAGCCGACGTGACATCCCGGATACAGTCATTCCTCTTGCTCCCCTCCCGCGACCACCCGTGCAAACGCAGGCTAATGCCCGCTCTCAATAGTCCTTGTGAACGGCGTCGCAATCGGATTTATAGGACGCGTTCCCTACCCTGTCAAGGAAGCGTAAGCTTCTTTCTCCCCGCCCTGAACGTGGGTAACGCGGTTCCTCGTAGCTTCGATTCGACCATGCCATGCAAGCGTCGCTCTCGTGCCATTTGCGTGCGAGACTCAGAGACGTGAACGGAAGAGGCCCGGGCGCGTGGAAGTTCGCTGCGATTGTCTCAGCGTTGGCCGGCGCGTTGATCCCGGTGGCCGCCCTCGCCCATGGCCAGGATGCGCCGAAGCCTGGCCTCTACGAACTGCTCACACGGTGGGAGTTCGATCCGCTCTTCATCCTCTTCGCGGGCGGAGCAAGCTGGTGGTACATCGAAACCGCCAGGACTGTCGCTCGAAAGCACCCAACCGCCCCCTGGCCACGAAAGCGCAGCGTTTTCTTCTTCTCCGGCATCGCCGTGATGGCGTTCGCCGTCATGTCGCCCCTCGCCAGCTACGACGGCGTCCTGTTCTCGGTTCATATGTGGCAGCACATCCTGATCATGAACGTCGCCGCGCCCCTGCTGCTCCTGGGAACCCCAATCACTCTGCTGCTTCGGTCGGTCAGCTCGAAGACCCGCCGCGAGATCATTATCCCGTTCCTGCACAGCGGCCCGGTCCGGGTCATCACGTTCCCCGCCATCGCCTGGCTCGCGTTCGCGGCCACCATGTGGGGTTCGCACTATTCGCCGCTCTTCAACGCGGCCCTCGAACACTCCTGGCTGCACTCGCTCGAGCACATGCTCTACGTCACCGTCGCGCTGATGTTCTGGTGGCAAGTCATCGGCGTCGATCCCACCCCCTGGCGCATGCCTCACCCGGTTCGCGTGCTCTATGTATTCCTCCAGATGCCCCAGAACACCTTCCTCGCCCTCTCTATCTACGACACGAACCGCGTGCTTTACTCGCACTACGAAACGACCCTCCGGACATGGGGCCCGACACCGCTCGCCGACCAGCAACTCGCCGGCATCAGCATGTGGATACTCGGCGACATGATGTTCCTCGGAGCGGTGGCAATACTCGTTGCTGCATGGGTGAGGCACGAGGAGCGCGAAGGCAAACGCCAGGACCGCATCCTCGCGCGCGAAAAAGCCGCCGCGCTCGCCGACTCTGAGGTACATGCCTAGCTGTAGTACCCAGCCCCTTCCGCCGGGGCCCCCCTCAGTACCCCGCCAGCGATGGCGGGGTGCGCTCTCGACCGGCACGGGACGCTCCGGCCTTTCAGCGATACACGTCGCATGATGGAGGCGGGGCTGCGTCCTAAACACTCGGCTACCCAAGCGCTATCCGGCACGGCGATAGCGAGTGCCCATCGAGCCGCTGTGTTTCAGTTACCCGAGGACGGCTGCATCCACACCCATGGCGACGAAGACAAGCGCCAGGTAGAGCAGCGAGTACTTGTAGAGATTGATCGGTGGCGTAGTCTCGTGCTTCCGCCACAGCTGGTAGGCCATCGCGATGAAGACCGCCCCCGACCCCACGGCCGTCGCGTAGTAGATGAAGCTCAAGTTCGCCGCCGGCCCCAGCATCATCGAGACGACGACCAGCATGACGCTGTAGCGGAGGATCTGGATGCGCGTGAAGGCTGGCCCGTCTGTAACAGGCAGCATCGGCACGCCTGCCTCGGCGTAGTCATCTTTCAGGCGAAGCGCGAGCGCCCAGAAATGTGGCGGCGTCCAGAAGAAGATGATCGCAAACATCACCAGCGGCGCGAGCGAAACGTCCCCGGTTACTGCCGCCCAACCCACCATCGGCGGGAAGGCGCCGGCGGCGCCACCGATGACGATGTTTTGCGGTGTCCGGCGCTTCAACCAGATCGTGTAGATGAACACGTAGAAGAGGAGCGCGGCGAGCGCAAGGACTGCCGCCATCAACGTCGTTGTCGCCCAGAGGAAGACGAACGCGACGACCCCAAGTGCGACGCCAAAGGCCAGCCCGTGGGCGGCCTCAACCGCTCCCGTCACCAGTGGCCGGGACTGCGTGCGCCGCATGATCCCGTCGATATCGCGGTCGTACCAGCAGTTGATGGCGTTCGCGCCACCGGCCGAAAGCGTGCCGCCGATGAGGGTCGCGATCACGAGCCAGGTGGAGGGCCAGCCACGTTCAGCCACCACCATCGCTGGCACGGTCGTGATAAGCAGCAGGATGATAATCCGCGGCTTGGTTAGCGAGATGTAGCCGCGAATGGTCGTGGCAAAATCGCCCCGGGCAAGGGTCATGGCGTCTGCGGTCATGCGGGTGCTCCGGCCTTCCGTAGTCGTGTTTCCTGGGTGGCCAGCACCGGCGAGTAGAACGTCAGCGCAGCGGCACCTGAAAGCGTAAACCAGATCGAGGCGGCGATCACCGTGTGCGATATCGTCAGCGGCTCGGGGAACGTCAGCCAGACGTTCAGTGCCCCCACGGTCACCTGGACAACGTAGAGTCCGCCGACGAGGACGGCGAAGGGCGCAGCCCAGCGCACGCGCTTCCGTTCCTTCCAGGCGGCCGCCACCACGGGCACGATAAAGAAGATGAAGGCGCCGGCCAGGTAGCGATGCGTCATGTGCACGACTTCGTGTTCGTTCGCAGCGGGGACGACCGAACCATTACAGAGCGGCCAGCCCTCGCACGAGGTCGCGGCGCCGCTTTCAGTCATATACCCGCCGATCCACATCACGGCCGCCAGCCAGATGATCGCGATGATCGCGATCTTTCCAATGGGCCGCGCAGCGGTCCGTCTCTCCGGCCTGTCCTTCCGTCTCGGGTCTTCGACGAACATCGCAACTGCGACAGTGATCTCGCAACTGAGCACGAGCATCGCCGTCAGCAGGTGCGTCGCAACAATCTCAGGAGGCAGTTCGCGTACCACGGTGAGCGCGCCGAGCAGCCCCTGGATGCCCACGAGCGGCACCGTGAAGGTCGCCAGCCAGGTGATGAACGGCACGTGCCGGTAGAACTTCCAGGCACAAATGGCGACGCCAATGACCATGAACCCGACGACCATCGCCGTGAAACGGTGTGAGAATTCGATCAGCGAATCACGGCTGGCAGGCGGCACAGCGCCACCGTGGCAAGTCGGCCAATCGGGGCAGCCGAGACCCGATCCGGTCGCCCGGACAAGCACTCCAACACCCACGAGAAAAAGCGTAGTGAACGCGGTAGCGACCGCGAGGCGCTGGGCAAAAGTCATCGCGAAGGTGCTCTGTGCCTTTCCGGCGAGGCGCCAGTACATGCTCTGCCGGGTGGGCTGTCCACGCCCATCCGCTTCCAATTCAAAGGTTGCCACCCCCGTGCAGGGAGGGCAAGGAATCGATCTGATTCGGGAAAGGCCGGTGAACGGGTGCCGGTTTTGGTATCGTTCGTATACTATCGCACAGGCTTCGACGGCCGATTCTTCGTCGGCGTGCTACTTCCTTTGAAGACGGTTCTCACCATGCGGACGGCCCAGCCCAGTCGCCTTCTGATTCGGATACTGCCGATCGCGGCCAGTCTCGGCTTCGCCATCGGAGCGCTCCTGGTTACGCAAG
>JBATAT010000168.1:0-2676 GCA_049662005.1 Tepidiformaceae bacterium | reverse complement strand
GGGCAACGCGGAGCGTTTCGATCAGGTCGCCCTGCCAATTCGCAAATGCTGGTTTGGTCACGACGAAATCGTACGCGTTTGCCCGGGACACCGGACGGACACCCGGCAAGCATCGCGGCAGCGGGGTGGGAGTCTGTAGAGTGTGGGCAATGGTGCGCACCGTACTGGCGGCCGACTTCGGCGGAACCAACCTTCGTTCGGCGATCGTCGACGAATCGGGGAAGATCCTCCACCGCGATGAGCGGCCGACGCATTCCGGCGGGACGCCCGACGTGGTGGTCGCGGAAGTCGTGGAGATGCTGGCGGAAACGGCGGCGGCAGTTTCGGAGAAGCCGGCCGGTGTGTGTATCGCGACGGCCGGGCTTATCAACGCAAACGAAGGCAAGGTGGTGCTGGCGCCGAATATTCCCGGGTTCCGGAACCTGGTCCTCACGACGCCGGTGGCGGAACGGCTGGGGATCCCTGCATTTATCGAAAACGACGCGAGCGCCGCAGCACTCGGCGAGTTCCGGTTCGGGGCCGGACGGGGCACACGCCACCTCCTCCACGCGACGCTCGGTACAGGGATTGGCGGCGGCATCGTGGTGGATGGAAAGCTATACCGGGGCGCGAGCGGCCTGGCGGGGGAGATCGGCCACATTATCCTCAACCCGGCGGGGCCAAAGTGTACGTGCGGTTCGCGCGGCTGCCTGGAGGCGATGGTGAGTGGCGTGGCGTTTGCAGGGCGAGCTCAGAAGATCCTCGACGAGGGCAAATCGCGAGTGCTTCATGAACTGGTCGGCTACGGCGATCCGACCGCCGAGCACCTCTACGAGGCGGCCTCGAAGGGGGACACGCTTTGCGAAGCGGAGATCCGCCACGGTGGCCACCTGCTGGGGCTTGGTCTCGGTAGTCTCGTCAACGTCCTCAACCCGGATGCGGTGACCCTCAGCGGGGGGCTGGTGGCGATGGGAGCGATGCTGATCGGCCCAATGCGCGAGGCGATGTATTCGCTGGCCTATGGGCCTGCGGCGGGGACATTGCTGAGAACAACCGAACTGGGCGATGACACGGGACTGCTCGGCGCGGCCGCGGTCGCATTCGAGCGCCTGGATTCGTAATACCCGGGCGGCGGGATGGTCGTGCAGCAGGCATGGATCCGGACTCTTATGGCGCGGGGCAACACCTACGTTACAAACGGGCCATCTTTTTGCAGCGGGTTTACGGAGAATAAGGGATATCCCGGTCGTTCACCCCTCCCACTGAGGCTACCGTCGACAGCGGTGGCCCTCGGGAGGATGTGTGAACCACAAACTCACCCGGGTATTCGGTGCAGTTCTGGTACTGGGTGCCCTGGCATGGACCGCTGCCGCGCCCCCGGCGGCGAATGCTCTTAGCAACTGTAACGTCGATGACCTTTCGGTAGACGGCGAGGAACAGGCATTCCTGGGCCTCATTAACGCCTACCGGGCGAACAACGGCGCCCCCGCATTGGCGATAGACCCTGCGCTGACGCGGGCTTCGACGTGGATGGCGAACGACCTGGCGGGCCGTACGGCCTTCAACCACTCGGATTCCGCGGGCAGAACACCCTGGACGCGCATGCCGGACTGTGGGGTTGCAATTCCAGGAGGCGAAAATCTCGCCGCGGGGACCAATTATTCGAGCGCGCAAACGGCGCTGAACGCATTTATCAACTCGCCGTCGCATCGTGACGTGATGCTGGAAAAAGACTTCAGGAACATCGGAATTGCGAGAGTTCACAGGGAGGGTTCGTATTACGGCTGGTACTGGGTAACGGATTTTGGCTACGGCACGGGGACCATTCCAACAGTGGCCACCACCACTCCCCCGCCGGCGCCGGCAACCGCTTCCAGGCCAGCCGCTCCACCGCAATCTCCACCTCCACCTCCGCCGCCGACTGCGGCGCCACGCCTGCTCGGGGTGCCCGCCGGGCTCTCGCTCGTCATGTGGGAGGGTGGATACCTCTCCCCCGACGAAGTCTTCGGCGGTCGGGATTCGGTGAAGATGGTCTATGTCTTCGACCTCGGAACTCAGCAGTGGCTGCGCTGGGGCGAAGGGCTGAATCCACAACTTCGCAATCTCACCCAGATGCGAAACGGGGTTCAGTACTGGATTGTGACCACGGATGAAGTCTGGGTGCCGATGCCCTGATCGGCGATGACAATGCGCGCCGAGCACCGTGGCACGGTGCCCGGTCGTGTGTTTCGGATACGGTCAGGCTTTCTTGCGGGCGGATTTTCGCCTGGGGCGGTTGCGCAGGCGCTTCAGGCGCTTGCTCGTGGCAAGCGGGTCGACGGTGATCAGGCCGCGGCCGTGGACGACCATCCGGCGCTTCTTCTTGTCGAGTTTCCTGGCCCGTTCTTCCCAGCTCATGTTCGCGGCTCAGTCGTGGTGGTTGGCATGAATGACGCCGAGGTGTTCATCGAGGTGCTCCACCATCTCGTGCAGTTCCTGGACTTTGCGATCGAGTTCGTTCAAGCGTTCCCATTCGGGGTCGGGCAAGCGCTGGATGGCGCCGTTTGAATCGTCGTGGACGGCGACGATGTGGCCGGGGACACCAATCACGGTGGCGTTCGGCGGGACGTTCGTAACGACGACCGATCCGGCGCCGATCCGGGCGTTTTCCCCGATCTCGATCCCACCGATCACCTTGGCGCCAGCGCCGACCGTGAC
>JBATAT010000167.1:0-7212 GCA_049662005.1 Tepidiformaceae bacterium | reverse complement strand
TGGCAAGCGGCGCAAGACCGCTGCCATCGCACTCAGCCTGCTGGCCGTGATCGGGTTGTTCGGGGCCTGTGGAGGCGACGATTCAGCGAGCCGCACGGCCACGGAAAGCCCGCACATCGTGGTTGGCACAAAGCCGAGTCAGACCCTCCCGGTCACGGTGAAGTCCGCAGACGGCCGCGAGGTGGAGGTGACCGACACGAGCCGGATCGTGCCGCTCTGGGGGAACATCACTGAGGTGGTGTTCGGCCTCGGGCTGGGCGATTCGGTTGTGGCCCGCGATAGCTCCGCCACCTTCCCGGAAGTTGCGAAGTTGCCGCTGGTCACCCGCGGCCACGACCTCTCGGTCGAGGGGGTGCTATCGCTCAATCCAACGCTCGTGCTCGCTTCGAAAGACAACTCCGGCCCGGCATCGGCACTCGACCAGATACGGAACGTGGGTGTGCCGGTGGTGGTGTTCGATGACCCGGCAAGCGTCGAGGACATCGTTCCTCGCCTGCGCCTGATCGCGTCGACACTGGGCGTGCCCGCCGCAGGCGAGGTGCTCGTCCAGGAGACGCAGCAACAGCTCGCCGACGCGGAACAACTGGTGCCCGCCGACGCCGGGCAACCGAATGTCGCCTTCCTCTACATGCGCGGCCAGGTGGGCGTCTACCTGCTGGCGGGGCCGGGTTCTGGCGCCGATTCGATGATCCGGGCAGCGGGCGGAATCGATTCCGGAACGGCGATGGGCCTCAAGCTGCCGTTTACACCACTCACCAGCGAGGCCCTCGCAACCGCGGCGCCCGACGTCATCCTCATGACCACAACCGGGCTGGAATCGGTCGGAGGCATCGACGGGCTCCTGAAGATCCCCGGCATCGGGCAGACACCGGCCGGGAAGGCCCGGAAGATTGTGACCATGGAGGACAGCCTCCTCTACAGTTTCGGGCCACGTACACCCACTGCCATAGAATCGCTGATCCATTCCCTCTATGGGGTCGAGGCCCCGCTCGCCCAGTGACCGTTTCGAGCCGTCGAAGCTTCTATGCCTCTGAAGAGCACGAATGGGTTCCGGGGAGGGTCGTCCTGCCAGTGTTGGTCGTGGCGCTTGCGGTCGCCTGTCTTTTTGGCGCGGCGATGGGGGCATACTCGATCTCGCCCGCCGAGGTCTTCGGTTCGGTCATGCACCATATTGGTGTCAATCTGGGGCCACGGCCGGCGGGGCTGGGTGAAGATGTGCTCTGGGACATCCGGTTCCCCCGTGTCGTGCTGGCACTGCTCGTCGGTGCGTCACTCGGGTGCGCCGGGGCACTCATGCAGGGCAGCTTTTCGAACCCCCTCGCCGAACCCGGAATTATCGGCGTCTCCGCCGGTGCCGCAGCCGGCGCAGTCGCCCAGATTGTGCTCGGATTCAGTTTCGGCGGCACCTGGAGCACGGTATTTTCGGCATTCGTCGGGGGCTTCGTGACGGTGCTCTTCGTCTACCTCTCAGCGCGATCTGGCGGAAAAACCGAGGTTGTCACGCTTGTCCTCACGGGTGTGGCCGTGAACGCCCTCGCTGGCGCGGTCATCGGGCTACTCATGTTCTTTTCGAACGATGCCGAACTGCGCAGCGTCACGTTCTGGACACTCGGGAGCATGGCCCAGGCAACATGGCCGAAGGTCGCCGTCATCACACCGCTTACCGTTATCGGATTGGGCGCTGCGTTCCTTCTCGCGCGGCAACTCGACCTCCTCAGCCTTGGCGAAGCCTCGGCCCGGCATCTTGGCGTGGATGTCGAACGCTTGCGCATCACGTCGCTCGTTATCGTGGCAACGCTGACGGCTTCGGCGGTGGCCGTTGCTGGAATCATCTCGTTTGTTGGCCTCGTCATTCCCCACCTCATCCGCATCGTTGCCGGCCCCGGACACCGCCTCCTGTTGCCAGCGTCGGCGCTCGCAGGCGCGACCATCCTCGTCGGCGGAGACCTCGCGGCACGGACGATGGCTGCCCCGGCAGAAGTGCCGCTCGGCGTCCTGACCGCCCTTATCGGCAGCCCGTTCTTCTTCTGGCAGTTGCGAAGGACGCGGAGTAGCCAGGGTGGCTGGGCGTGAGGCTCAGTCGAACCATGCGCCTTCCGGTGGAATCGCACGCCGAGGAAATCGTCCTCGAAGCGCGCGGCATCGCTGCCGAACTCGGCGGCAATCGCATCCTCGAAGGCGTCGACTTTTTGGCACGCGCTGGCGAGGTGGTCGCCCTCGTTGGCCCGAACGGCGCAGGCAAATCCACCCTCTTTAGCGTGCTCTGCGGAGACCTTGCGCCCGTCAGTGGGAACGTCTACCTCTTCGGTGAACCGCTTTCGAGGTGGTCGACGGTAGAACGTGCCCTGCGCCGCGGCGTGCTCCCACAGCAACTGGCGATGTCTTTCCCGTTCCTTGTCCGCGATGTCGTGCAGATGGGCCGCGCTCCCTGGGTGGGCACGGCCTCGAGCGAAGAAGACGAAACGATCGTGACGGAGGCGATGAAGAGCGCCGATGTCACCCATCTCGCCGCCCGCCGGTTCACGTCGCTTTCGGGTGGCGAACGCGCGCGGGTGGCCTTCGCACGAATCCTCGCGCAGCAGTGCCAGGTCATGCTCCTCGACGAGCCGACGGCCGCCCTCGATATTCATCACCAGGAGACGTTGCTGGAAACCGTCAGGAAACGTGCGCGCGGGGGCTCAGCGGTGGTCGTCGTGCTACACGACCTCGCCCTGGCGGCTGCCTACGCGGACCGGATCGCCCTGATGTCGGAGGGCACGATCGTTGGCGATGGGCCTCCGGGAGAGATCCTGACGGATGAAATGCTCAGTGGAGTCTATGGTCACAAGATCCACGTGCAGCGAGAAGAACACACGGGAGAGATCATGGTCATCCCGCGGCGTGAGCGGCGCGGGCAGTAACGTGGCGGGTGTCAGTCAGGTTGTGCGAAATGGCGGAGTACCACCGGCCGACCAGGCACGAAGTCCGGTGCGGTCGTGGATACCCAGCTTCAAGTAGATCCGTTGGAGGTGGCCGGCAACGGTTCCCTGGGCGAGCCGTAATCGCGCCCCGATCTCGCGGTTGGTGAGTCCCTCGGCTGCCAGCTCGAGGACACCGGCTTCACGCTCGGTCAATTTCGCGAGTCCTTTAATAGCATTTGGCAGTTCGGTCGTTGTGCTTTCGTTGCCCCCCGTGAAACCCGGAAACTTCTGGTACTGATTGATCCAGTCCATGGAACGTATGTCGAGCCTGAGCACACGCCAGAGCGCAGCGAGTGCATCATCCCTCGAAACCGAAATATCTACGTCAACCATCGTGCTTCGGATGGTTGGGTGATCACGCCACTGGAGGAGCACTTGGCCCGCGTTAGCGTCCCAGATAGCGGCCTGAAACACCTCGCCCAGTCCGTCAACCACCGACCGAAAGCTCAGGTCGAAACACGCCGAAAGCTCGGAGGCCGTCCGAGCGAGCGAACAAACGGTCCAACTGCTCCCGCCGGGCCACTGTGAGGGTTCAACCTGTTTCACGTTACGTCTTCCACCTGGGTATTGCGCGTAATCACACATCTAATCTTAGCGAATTCGTCGGAGACTTGGATGTCGGGGCGGACCACCCCGGTCCAGGTCGGCAGCGAGGTCCTTCCGTTACGGTCGGGTTCGTCAAATGTATAGAACTCAATGCCCACCGCCCCGGCCGGAAGACCCCCGGCGTAGGCCTCGACTCTCGGCCAGCGCCCGAGGCGCGGAATGGTTCCCCAGATTTCCCGGCTCGCCGCCTGTTTTCGCGCGTCTTCGGCGGTTTGGGTTGGTGACGCCAACCGATGGAACGGGCCGTATGGCGCTGGCCGTTCGTGGGTGTGAGGCTGCGGATACTCTGGATCGCTCAACTTGTTGCCAAGTCTACCGAACGCGCCATCCCCTATACTCCCTCGCACTATGGAATTTCGATTCACCCCCGAACAAGAGAGCTTCCGGACTGAAGTCCGCGACTTCATCAAGACCGAATGGCCAAAGGCCCGCGAGGGCGAGTCGTTCACCAGGAAGCTGGCCGCAAAAGGCTGGCTAACGATGTCCTGGCCGAAGGAGCATGGCGGGCAGGGCACCGACCACATGCGCCAGCTCGTCTACAACGAAGAGATGGCCTACAACCGCGCCCCGGGCCAAACGATGGGCACCGACCGCGTCGGACCGACGATCATCCTCTTCGGGACCGACGAACAGAAGCAAGAACTCCTCCCGCGAATCGTGAAGGATGAAATTACCTGGTGCCAGGGATTCAGCGAGCCCGGTTCAGGTTCGGATTTGGCAAGCCTGCAGACGCGCGCGATTCGCGACGGCGACCACTACGTGATCAATGGCCAGAAGATCTGGACCTCGAATGCCCAGAATGCGGACTACATCATCCTTCTCGCGAGGACTGAACCCGATGCGCCGAAGCACCGTGGCATCACCTACTTCCTCGTCGATATGAAGTCGCCCGGAATCACCGTTCGCCCGCTGATGCAGATGACCGGCCAGGCGGGCTTCAACGAAGTCTTCTTCGATGACGTCCGCGTGCCAACGTCCGCCGTCGTTGGCGAAGTGAACCGCGGCTGGTACGTCTCGACCGCGACGCTCGATTTCGAGCGCTCGGGCATCGGCCGTGTCATCGGTGGGCTGAAGACGTACGAAGAGGTCGTGCAGTACGCGAAGGCGACGCCAGCACGCGACGCCGGCGGCGCCAGCCTCTGGGACGACCGGGTCACGCGGCTCGCACTCGCTGATATTGGCCTCAGCTTCCGTGTCGGCCGACTGCTGAGCTACCGCGTCGCCTGGATGCAGAGCCAGGGGATGGTGCCGAACTACGAGGCCTCGATGGCAAAGACACTGGGGACGGAGTTGCACCAGCGCATGGCGCGGACGGCGATGACGACGCTCGGGATGCCTGGCCAGCTCATGGGTGGAGAGCAGGCTCCCCTTGAAGGGGTGGCCCCGAACACCTACCTCTCGACCGTCTCGCTGACGATCGCCGCGGGCACCTCGGAGATCAACCGGAACATCATCGCCCAACGGGGCCTGGGCCTGCCTCGCGGATAGCCGCGCCTGTAGAATTGCGTCACACGAACGAAGGACAAACCCATGACCGTTGTATCGACTACCTACGGAAAACTCGAAGGGCTCCAGAAGGACCATCACGAGGCCTACCTCGGCATCCCGTTCGCCGCACCACCGGTCGGCGACCTTCGCTTCAAGGCGCCGGAAGCACCCGCCTCCTGGGGCGGAACACGCGCGGCGAACGCTTTTGGTAACGCCGCGAGGCAAACCAGCCATCCCATCCCCGGTTTTGCGGCAAGCGGCCCGCAGGACGAGGACTGCCTCTATCTGAACGTCTTCACACCCGCGGCCGACGGCGGGAGGCGCCCCGTCCTGTTCTGGATTCACGGAGGCGGGTACACCCACGGGACGGCGGCAGAACCCCTGTACGACGGCGGTCCGCTGGCGACGCGCGGCAATGCTGTGATTGTGACGATAAATTACCGGCTCGGCGCATTCGGATTCCTCCACCTGGACGATGACCTGCCGGGGCAGGACTTGCGCGCGAACTGTGGCCAGCTCGACATGATCGCGGCGCTCGAATGGACGCGCGACAACATCGCCGCGTTCGGCGGAGATCCCGGGAACGTCACCATCTTCGGCGAATCGGCCGGGGCCGCGGCCGTGGGATCGCTGCTCGCAATGCCGGGGGCGAACGGCCTGTTCCACAAGGCCATCCTCCAGAGTGGGGCCGGCCGTGCAGGTGACCGCGCAAGTGGTCAGCGCATCGCGAACATGTTCTTCCAGGAACTCGGAATTACCGCCGATCCCGCGCAAATACGGACCGTCGCAGCCGACCGAATTCTCGAAGCGCAAACCGCCGTCGCCGCGAAGCTGGGCCGCGCCGCCGGCCCGATCTATGGGCCAATTGTTGACGGCGTCTCCTTGCTCAAGCAGCCGTTGCAGGCGATTCGTGACGGCGACGTCGCGACCATCCCGGTCATCATCGGGACGAATCGCGACGAAACCAAGCTGTTCGCCGCCACTATGCGTCGCGAAGAGATGGACGATGCCACGCTCTCGAAAGCCATCGCAGGAACACTCCCGAAAGCTTCGCCAGAAGCCATCGCCGGGCTCATCGAAACCTACCGCACATCGCGGTCGGGCAAGGGGCTGCCGCACACGAACCTCGACATCATCGATGCGGTGCAGACCGATAGCGGCATGCGGGCGAGCGCCAATCGCCTGGCAATCGCCCAACAAAAGCACCAGCCAAACACGTTTAACTACCTCTTCACCTATGCGTCTCCAGCCCGTGGTGGATCGCTTGGCGCGTGCCACGCGCTCGAAATGCCGTTCGTGTTCGGGACGACGAAGGCGCCCACCCAGGACCGGTTCGCGGGGACCGGCCCCGACGTCGATCGGCTCTCAGCGAACATGATGGACGCGTGGATAAGCTTCGCGCGGGCGGGTAGCCCGGGCCATGAAGGCATCGGCGACTGGCCCGCCTACAACGCCGAGGCTCGGCCGACGATGGTGTTCGATCGCGAGTCGGGACTGCAGAACGACCCGTTCGGCGAAGAGCGCCAGGCGATTGAGCAACTCATCTCGTGACTGATTCCTTGCAGCCGAACGGGGTCCTCAAGGGCGTGAAGGTGCTCGACTTCAGCGAGTATATCGCCGGGCCGATCGCTGGCGAACTACTCGCCGACCTTGGCGCGGACGTGATCAAGGTCGAGCCGCCGCACGGCGACTTCTGGCGGCACACCGCTCCGGTCGCACCGTTCGAAAGCCGCGGCTTCATGGGCGTCAACAAGGGCAAGCGAAGCATCTCGCTGGATTTGAAAAACCCCGGCGCGCAGGAGGTGCTCCATCGCGCCGTCCGGTCAGCCGATGTGCTGCTCGCGAACTACCGGCCCGGGGTAGCGAAGCGCCTCGGGATGGACTTCGCCACCCTCTCCGAGATTAATCCACGGCTCATCTACTGCGAGAACACGGCTTTCGGCTCGAAAGGGCCCTACCGCGAGCGGCCAGGGTTCGACCTCGTCTCCCAGGCGATGACCGGGATTATGTCGTTCGAAGGAGCGGGAGGCCTGCCCCACCCAATCATCACGAGTTCGCCGACGGACTTCGCAGCGGGAATGTTCATGGCCTATTCAGTCGCCGCGGCGCTGTATCACCGCGAACTCACCGGAAAGGGCCAGTACATCGAGACGAGCCT
>JBATAT010000166.1:0-7194 GCA_049662005.1 Tepidiformaceae bacterium | reverse complement strand
GGTTATTACTCGCTTGCGTACTTTTGCCAGAGCAGCCCCGCTTCTTGCCGATTGGCAGCCCCAAGGCCATGGAGGACTTCCTCGACGTAGCCTTTCACCGTCGATTCCGACACGTGCTGGCCCGTTTCGCCATCGTGTTTAGGAAGGAGACGCGCGATCTCCTTGTTGCTCTTCGCCTCCCCCAGCAATGCAAGCACTTCTCGGCAACGCGGCGATAGCATCGCTAGCCGTTCGACGAACTCCTCCCGTTCCATCATCCCAACACCCTCCGCTTCGAGCCTCGCGCCCGCTCGACACGCACAGACTAGCACCACGTCTCCAGCGGCTACTAACAGCGAGCACGACCAAGCAGGGCCGAGACTTTAGCGCCATTAGCAAACCCGACGCTACCCTCGTAATGTGGGCATCCTCTTCGGCCTCGCCGCCGCCGTCTCCTGGGGAACATCGGATTTCCTCGGCGGACGCTTCACCCGGAAGTACCCCGTGTTCACGGTCGGGTTCGTCTCGCAGCTCACGAGCCTCGTGTTGCTCGGCATCCTCCTTGTGCTGATTCGGCCGGAAATTCGAAGCGACGTGGTGGCCTGGGGGCTGCTCGCGGGCCTGTTCACCAGCTTCGGCGGCGTATCGCTCTACCAGGGCCTGGCGACCGGCGATTCCGCGGTTGTGGCGCCGCTCTCGGCGTCCGGGGCGATCGTACCGGTGGTGTTCGCATTCGCGACGGGCGATGCACCCACCGCTCTCCAGTCGTTCGGCATGTTGCTCGCCTTCGCTGGGACCGTGCTCGTCTCGCTGCCGCGTGGCGGCGTGGGCTTCCGTTCGCATCACCACCTGAAACCGGTGCTCTTCGGCCTCGGCGCGGCGATCGGCTTCGGCGTGTTCTTCGTGCTGGTCGACAAGGGTTCGAACAGCGATGGCGATGCACTTGTGGTGATCGCAGGCGCGCGGCTAAGTGGGGCGTTCTTCGTCGGCGCGCTTGGGATGCTCACACGTTCGCTGGTCTGGCCCGGCCGCGACCTGCCGAAACTCGCTGTCGTGGGCCTCATCGATGCGAGCGCCAACGGCTCGTTCGCACTCGCCAGCAATCGCGGCAACCTCGCCGTTTCATCGGTGCTGGCGTCGCTCTATTCCGTGCAGACTCTTGTGCTCTCACGGCTGTTTACGGATGAGCGGTTCACGCGTCTGAGGATCGTGGGGGCTGCCCTGGCCATGGCCGGCGTGGCGACGATCGCCGCAGCCTGATGACCGGGCCTCAAGAGAGCCTCCTCGCAGGAAGGGCGAACTGCAACCCACGACCAAATCACAGCGAACTGTGTGGCGCACTCGACCTCCAGCCGCTCGACGCGCCACAATCTCCCTCCCCGAAGGAGGAACGCTTATGCCTGCAATCGAGACGGTCCTTGGCCCCATCGACGATTCGAAACTCGGCGCGACGCTGAGCCACGAGCACGTGCTTGTCGCGATGGGGGAAGACATCGCCCACTACCCGTGGCGCTACGACATGGATGCCACCCGAAAGCAGTCGATCAAGGAGCTCTCCGAAGCGAAGACCGGCGGCATCGATTCAATTATCGATCTCACCACCCCCGACCTCGGCCGCGATGTCGAATTCATGCGCGATGTGGCGCAGGCGTCCGGGATGAACATCATCGTCGCGACAGGCATCTGGCGGGATGTGCCGCGCTCCTTCTGGATGCGCGACATCGACGAGATCGCCGACATCTTCGTGCGCGAGCTTGAAGTCGGGATCGGCAACACCAACATCAAGGCTGGCGCGATCAAAGTCGCGAACGACATGGGCGGCGTGACACCCGAAGCCGAACGCGTCCTTCGCGGAGCGGCGCGAGCCTGCAAGCGGACCGGCTGCCCAATTTCCACGCACCAGTGGGCCCCCGAAGAGGTTGGGCGCCGGCAGGTGGAAGTATTCATCGAGGAAGGCGCCCCGATGGATCGCATCGCGATCGGGCACAGCGCCGACAGTACCGACGTCGACTACCTCGAAGAGTTGCTGAACACTGGCGTCTACCTCTCGATGGACCGTTATCCGGGTGCGCCGGGGCGACCCAACTGGGAACAACGAAACACCACGGTGAAGGCGCTCATCGACCGTGGCTGGGCGGAAAAGTTAATGCTCGGACACGATTACGCACCGGCCCCCATCGTCCGTGGCTCTGATCAGCCACCGGGAAAGGGCCCCACACGCTACCTCTTCTGCACGACGGTCGCGGCCCCCGCGCTGGTGGAAGCCGGCGTACCACAAGACACGATCGACCTGATGTTCCGGGAAGTGCCGCGCCGTTTCCTGACCGGCACGAAGTAGCCGACGACCGGCAGACTTCGCCTCATAGCAAAGCGCCCTCGAAATTCGAGGGCGCTTCGGCTGTGTGCTTAGGTCGCTGGAACTACTTCTGAAGGACGTTCAGCGTGCAGGCCGAACCGAGGCCAATAACGTGCGCCATCGCCAGTTTCGATCCCTCGACCTGGCGCGCGCCGGCCTGGCCACGAAGGTGGAAGACGAGCTCGGCGATGTTGGCGACGCCAGTCGCCCCAAGCGGGTGGCCCTTCGAGAGCAGGCCGCCGCTGGCGTTGACGACTGCCTTCGTCTTTGGCTTGTAGGTCTTGTCCTGGAAGGGGGCAATGTCTTCCTGGTACTTGGTCGGGATCTTGTTGCCGAGCCACGGGGCGCCGCTGGCAATGTGCTTGCCGGCCATACCTTCTTCGCAGAGGCCCAGGTTCTCATAGTGGAGAAGCTCGGCGGTGGCGAAGCAGTCGTGGAGTTCGACCTGGTCGAGATCCTCAGGGCTGATGCCGGCCGTTTCGTAGGCGATCTTGGCGGCGTTGCGGGTGAGGGTGTTGATGTCGGGGAGCGTCTGGTCGCGATCGGTATACGGATCGCTCGTAAGGACACTGGCCGCAACTTTGATCGGCTGGGTGGTGAACTGCTTCGCCTTCTCCATCGAACAGAGGATGGCCGCGGCCGCGCCGTCGCCCGTCGGGCAGCACATGAGGAGCGTGTTCGGGTAGGCGATGACGCGAGCGTTCATCACCTCATCGAGCGGTGATTCCTTCTGGTACTGGGCGAGCGGGTTGCCGGTGCTGTGGAAGTGGTTCTTCACGCTGGCCATGGCGAAGTGCTCTTGCTGCGTGCCATAGGCACGGGAGTGCTCCATCCCGGCCATACCGAAGACGGCAGGCATCATGTACGAACCGACGCGGCCTTCGAGACTCGTCGCTGGGTCGCCGCGCGAACCGAGGAGGCCCTGCTTGCCCATCTGCTCGGAGCCGACCGCCATAACGACGTCGTAGGCGCCGCTGGCAATGGCGAAGTAGGCCTCGCGGAAGGCCGTCGAGCCGGTCGCGCAGGCGTTGGCCACGTTGACGACGGGGATGCCGGTCTGGCCCATTTGCTGGAGGATGCGCTGGCCAGAACCCGAAGTCGCATAGAGGTTGCCGCTGTAGAGGGCCTCGATGTTCTTCATGGTCATGCCGGCGTCTTTGAGCGCTTCGAGGCCGGACTGGGCGGCGAGCTGGCTAAAGTCTCGGTCCGGGTACCGCCCGAACTTGATCATCGATACGCCGACGATTGCTACTTCTTGCATCAGATTCTCCTGGTTGTTTGCGACGGGAATGTGTTGAACACGAAGAACGCCGAGAGCGCTAAGGGAATTTCAACAGGCCTTCGTGTTCTTGGCGTCCTCTGTGTTTGATGTTGCTCCAGGTGGTTCAGGCCGGGGTGAAGCGGTAGGCGACGTAGCCGTTGCCTTCTTTGTCTTCGGAAACCTTCTCGGTGAACATCTTCAACTTCATGCCGAACTTGAGATTCTCAGGCTTCGGTTCGATGCCAACGATGTTGGTGTTGACGCTGCCGCCACCATCGAGATCGACGATCGCCGCGACGTAAGGCGCCTGAACGTAGGGCGTTGCCTGGTGGATGATGGTGAAGACGTACAGTTCGCCGGTGGAGGCGAGTTTCACGGTTTCGAACGGGCCATCACTGCTGCACTTGCCGCAGAAGAGGCGTGGGCCAACGTACTTGGTGCTGCAGTTCTTGCAGACCGACCCGTTGAGATAGTCCTGCTCGCGTGTTTCACCGAGGGTGAGATGTGGGACGAGTGGGCGCAGTTCAGGCGCCGCGGCTGTGGCTTCGGCCAAGCGGATCCCCCTTTCAGGCTGGCAGCCCCTGGGCCCGCGCACACATCAGCTATCCCCGGGCCGGGGCGATGCGAGGGTATGGTAGGCCGTGGGCGGGCGTTGTCAACGAACGAAATGCGGAGCATCGGCGATGGCGGAGTAGCCGGCGGGAAGACGACGCCAAACGGCAATGTCACAGCACTACCTGAGTTGTAGCGAATTCGTGTCGAACGCAAGCGAGGTACCGTCCGCTCCGCGCAAGATCAAGACTCCTTCCTGCTCGTCGGTGATGGTCAAGGTTCCGTGGCCCGGGACTTGCGTCAGCTTGTCTTGAACGATTGAACCATTGCCATCATCAATGTATCGCCGAAGCAGTATTGCCCCGTTAGCTGAATCCCCGCGGAACCCGCCGACCCAAACGGCTAGCCTTGTGCCGTCACTATACTGGCGACTGCGCCACCATACGTTGGACACGAACGTCGCACCGTGCGGCTGATCCCAAGGAGTACCTTGTACGAGTTCGCCGGTGCCCGTGCGTCGAAACACAGGATCGTAGCTGGACGCCTCGGCCTCCGCCTGCCTGGAAGACGCCTCTAAGTCCGCCATCTTTGCGGCGTCTTCCTGTTCGGTGGCCGGTCGCCTTCTGCGGGCCGCATCACGTGCGGCCTTCTCATCGAGGAGCACCTGAAGCTTCGCCTCGGCTGCGTCGCGCTGTTCTGCAGACTTTGCATGCGCGACGTCGCGCTCGACGGCTGCGATCTCCGCGTTGAATACAGAGTCCCCGGCTGTTGGGCCCTGGGCCCTTACTACCTGAAGCAGGATGGAGCCGCTTGCCAAAAGGAGGGCGATTACAATGACGACCGAGGCGCGAGCGCCGATGAACCTTATCATTTCAGACAACCTACTGATTCCAAGAGATGTCGGTCAGCCAGCCGGGACTCTGGGCCCCCGAGCCGCTATCGATGTACTGGAGGGAGTTCCAAAGCTGGTCATAGCCCTGGGTTGGAGTGTTGTCCTCGTTCGAAGGGCAGCCAACTTCCGAGCAGGCCGTGTACTGCGTCAAGACGCCAGAAATGCTCATCGAGCGGCTATACCGTAAGTTCGCGTATCGAACGAAACGCTCCCACTGCACAGACTGGGGCGAGAACGCCCCGCTTGAGTCGAAGTTGGTGTAAATGCCGGGGATACTGTACGCCAGTGTGAACCCCCAACTGACGTAGTAGACATCGTCCTGGGTCCAACTGTTGTTGCAACTTCCCGGCGAGGACGTTTGCCCTGAAAGGTAGACACCACCCGATAGGTAATAGGATTGCGGGCAACCGTCCGCTGATCCAAAGTCGTAGACTCGTCGTGCGCTTGAAACGTCACCGTAGCCCCTATACCACTCGCGCACCCAATAGGCCGTCGAGAAATCCGGCTCAACGTCGTTGCCGGCGTAGGCGTTGACCCAGGGAGACCAGTCCGTGCCGGCGGTGACGTATGCTTGGACATCCTTTACCATGCCTGCCCAAGCGTACCCTGAGGAATACTGCACCCCGCCATAGGACACGTTATCGTTGCTCGTGCCAAGCACCATCGCGATATTTGTTGAGGATGAGCGGCAAGCATAGACGCCTGCAGCAAATTGCTTCGCGCGGTCCTTAACTTCGTTTATCGTCCAGAAGCTGGCATACCCGGGCGGATCGACGCCCCAGCCGTAGTAAGAGTCGTACTTGGGCGCGCCGAAAGCGAGTACGACAGTGCCCGCGGCGGCCGAGGCACGGTTGCATCCCAAGCTGTAGAAGTCTGACGTGGATGACGCTCCAGTCCCGCCCGTATAGCGCGAGACTGTGGTCGACGGGTTCGCCCACACCGTACCGAGACCGTCGATGAGCGCTGAACTCGCAACCACAACCCAACCTAAGCCGCCAAGCAATACTATGGCGCATGCCCGCACCATACGGCTCCGGTTTACGTTCAGCTTTCGGCCTTTGGTTACTTCCATTTTCGCACCTCCAAGTCGCTGCGCGCGGGCCAACTACTGGCCAGCAGGCCTCAAGAACGGGAGCGATCATCGTAGAAATCAGGTCTCACCGAATCCGTAGAGATTACTGATCTTCGGCCAGGTCCGTTAGCTGGTCGCGGCTGTGAACGCCCAGCTTCTGGAAAATGTGTGCCACGTGCGTCTCGACCGTCCGCACGCTGACGACAAGATACTCGGCGATCTCCTTGTCGTGCCAACGCTGAAGCACCAACTCAAGCACCTCGCGCTCTCGTGGTGTGCGGTCGTCTTTCCCTGACGCAGCCATAATGTCCTCCTGGCCTCCCCGCTCGGGGAGCTGTCGGTGGGCGCTGGTGCCACCATACCCTTTCCTAAATAAACGTCGCAACGCGAGAAAAAGTTCCCGCCAACTGCGAACAAACGAACAGTGCACGTCGTCAGGCGATCGGGCTCGACCGTTATCGTCGTTCGGGCGGTTCGTCGTTCGCAGTTGTGAGCGCAGCCAGCATCGCCGCCTTCGTCGTGCCGAGGGCACTCAAGAACATCGGCGTGAGTTCGCCGGACTGGATGATCCCGTAGGCAAGGGTGAGCGGGTCGATTTCACCGCCGCCAGCCTGGCCCACGAGGCGAGCGGTAAAGTTGATGGATTCGCGGGCAGCGGAGCCGAACATGACGTTCTGGGTCAGGGTCTCTTCGCTCATGCCCTGTGCCTTGAGGAGGGCTAACTCGAGCTGTTCGTCGGTGGGGAGGCCGGGGTGGCCGGAGGCGTTGAGTACCTTGAGGCAGCCGGCGAGCAGATGTTCGGGCGCGACGATGCCGACGTTCGCGCGCCAGCAGAAGTTCTCGGCTTCCTGCATTGCACGGGAGGTGGAATCGGCGAGCGTGATTTCGTTCGGCATGAGAACCGGCTCCCTATCTGTATTCCCTCTCTCCTCTTTCCTCTCTCTACCCGCCTGTTGCGTCGCCCGGGCCATGGTATGCCTTCATATCGATGATCTTGCCGCTGGCATCGAACGTCATGACATCGATCACGCGTATCACGATGGGCTGGCCGTCGCGGCTCATGTGGATGTCGAACGCCATGG
>JBATAT010000165.1:0-2871 GCA_049662005.1 Tepidiformaceae bacterium | reverse complement strand
GTGCCGAGCGAGAAGTGGGGCGAAACGCCGAAGGCACTCGTCGTCCTTCGGGAGGGGATGAGCGCGACCGAAGACGAAATCATCTCGTTCAGCCGAGAGCACCTCGCGCACTTCCGCTGCCCAACATCGGTGGATTTCGTGGAGTCGTTGCCGCGGACGGTGACGGGCAAGCTGCAGAAATTCCTGATCCGGGAGCAGTACTGGAAGGGTGCGGAGCGGCGGGTGAACTGAGGGAGTGCACTCAGGCCGTCTACACGCGAAACCTCAAGGACATGAGGTGGTTCGCTGCCTCAGTCAGTCGCTATCAGCCAAAAACCGTTCCTGCCCGTTGGCGGGGCTGGGGTATCCTGAAGGCTCACCCTCAATTCAAGGTTGGATAACATGGCTGTCGTTTCCTATTTTCCCATCTCGCTCCCGGCCGAGGCCCGCGAAGGCTTCGAAAAAAGCTGGATGACACGGGTTGGTTCGGTTGATACGTTCCCGGGCTTCATCTCGACCGAATTGCTGGCGTTGCCCGACCGGGGCGAATACGTCGTTCTCACGCGGTTCACTGACGAAAAGTCATTCGAGGCCTGGATTACATCGGACAACTTCACGGCGGGGCACCGAGGGGAAAGCTATGCCAGCTACAAGGACAATCCGTTCTTGAAGTCGCACAAGCTTTATGAGGTCCTGAGCTAACGGTTTCTTCACCCATCGACCCGCTGTCGGGGAACCTTTCGCTGGCCACGAGCGTTGTAAGAGACGGTACGTTGCGGACACAGCGATAGCGACGCTGAGGCCACCGCCTGCGCGTGCGCAGGCGGTGGTTCTGCGATGGCGGGATCGGGGCTCCTGGGTGACGCTTCCCGAGATGGAGCGAGGTGCGGTCTCGCTGGTAGTGTAAGCAGATGGCAGATGTCGAGAAGTTCGAGACGTGCTGGGGGCCGGGCGATGCGCTGATGGCCGCCTATCACGACACCGAGTGGGGCGTTCCCTGTCACGATGACCATGAGCTCTTCGAACGGTTGCTGCTGGAAGGGTTCCAGGCAGGTCTTTCGTGGTCGACGATCCTGAACAAGCGCGAGAATTTCCGGCGAGCTTTCGATGGGTGGGATCCGGAAGTGGTGGCGGCGTACGACGAAGCCAAGGTCGCCGAGCTCCTCGAAGATCCGGGGATCGTTCGCAACCGGTTGAAAGTTGCTGGCGCGATTCGCAATGCGCGGGCGTTCCTGGCCATCCGCGACGAGCACCGGTCGTTCGATCGCTACATCTGGGGGTTCACAGGTGGAGTTCCGCTCGACCGACCGGCACCCACTTCGTGGAAGGATGTCCCTGCGAAGACTACTGAATCCGATGAGATGTCGCGTGCGTTGCAGAAGGCCGGGTTCACGTTCGTCGGGTCGACGATCTGCTATGCGTTCATGCAGAGCATCGGCATGGTGAACGACCACCTGGTGCTCTGCCCGGCTCGGAACACAGTGCCGTTCGAGCCTTCTCGCGGTGGCGAGAAGGCCCGGCAGGCGACGTTTTAGTTCACCGGATAGGGCAGTTCGAACAGCTTGTCGTCGACTGAAGTGCTGATCTTGGTGGCCGTCATCTTCATGTTTCCGCCGATTTCGAGAGCGAGCAGGCTGCTGTCCTTGCTGTCGAAGCAGTAGGTCGTCGCGTCGTCGCTGCCCGGATCCTTCGCTTCGAAGCATCGTGCGGAGCGGCCCATGATCGTGCGCTTGTCGACCTCTTTGACGTCCTGGCCGCTGGTCGCCTCCTGGATAGCTTTCTGGATATTGACGCCATCGGGAGCGGTTCCCAGGGTTGACGTATCCTTCGAGCACTTCCCGCCGGTGCCGATATCGGTACAGGTGTAGACATCTTTGCCGTCGTTAATGACGGTGAACTTGAGCGAACCTAACGCGCCTGCGTCCAGCGACAGCTTAGACACGAACTTTGGCGACTTAATTGCGTAGATGGCCGTGCCTTTCTGCACGGTGTCATTAAGCGTGAGTTCCAGGTCGTAGGTTCCCTCGTAGTTCTTCGAGAGAGCGGCTTTGGCAAGCTTGTCGAAATCCGAGTTGGATGAGCCGGAGGTATTCCCCGTCTTCGTCGCTTCGGCGGTCTTGCCGGCCGGGGTCGTCGGCTGGTCTGCGGTCTTCGTGGCATCCGAAGCCGCGGTCGAGGTGGCCGCATCGGTCGGCGTCTTCGCCGAATCATCGTCGTCATCGCCCCCACCACACGCTCCAAGGAGGAGCGCGCCAACGAGGGAAAGGGAGATCAGATAGCGCAGTTTCAACTTCCAACTCCAGGGACGGTAACGTCCAGTATCAGCTTGCATGGTGGATGTCATTGGCAGGATGCGCCATCGAAAGGGCAGGCCAAGTAAAATCCCGGTTATGAGCCAACCAGACAGAGTTCAACAACTCATTTCCTCGGGCATGGCCCGCCAACTCGAGAGGTTCCGGGAGGCGATTGCCGTAGGCATGCCGCGCGTTGGGTGGAAGATCGGGATCAACGATCCGGCCGCCCAGGAGCGGATCGGCCTGAGCGCGCCGATCGTCGGCTGGATCGATGGGCGACGCGTGTTCCAACAGGACCAGGCGTATGTGCCGGGGGCGGGGGCAGTCCCGCGGATCGAAACGGAGGTTGCAGTGCGGCTTACCCGCGATGTTCCGGCAGGAGCCGGGTTCGACGTGGCCAGGGCAGCCATCGACTCTATCGCGCCGGCGATTGAATTTGTGAACGGTGCGAAACCGCTTACCCCGTTGGACGAGATGCTGGCACACGACATCCTTCATGACGCGGTGATGTTCGGAGAGGACGCACCCCTCGGCGCGGCACTGGGGCTCGTCGCGAACGGCTTTCCGGCGGTGAGACACAACGGGCAGTTGATTCGAA
>JBATAT010000164.1:0-5587 GCA_049662005.1 Tepidiformaceae bacterium | reverse complement strand
CTCAAGAACCCCGGCCTTCGACTCTCCGACAGTTGCCGCAGCTACGTCGCTGGCCTCAGCAACTCCGACCCTGACGGCAGAGGAACGCTCCGCGGCACTCGCAAGAGAGATTCCCGACGCAAGGGTTCGCGCGGCCCACCTCCTCCGCCGTGCCGGATTCGGCGGTACTCCCGCACAGGCCGAAGAGTTCGCGGTGCTATCGAGGGAGGATGCCGCAGACCGCCTGCTCAATCTCAATGCGGCCGATAACGCCGCCCTCGATGCGCGCATCGCCGCGGCGAATTTCAATCTGACCACCTTCGGCGGCGGACCTGACGGCGCCCGCGCCCCGCTGTTTCGCGATATGCAACGCTGGTGGCTCTATCGCATGAGCTATTCCGCTCGCCCGCTGGAGGAGCGGATGACGTTCATCTGGCACGGGCTCCTCACCACCCAGCAAAGCAACATCGGGGGTCCGCGCTCGAAGCTCATCATCAGGCAGAACGAGCTTTTCCGGACCCATGCCCTCGGTCAGTACGGCGATCTGCTCAAGGCGATCGGCAAAGACCCGGCGATGATGATTTACCTCAACACGCTGGAGAGCACCGCCCAACACCCCAACGAAAACTACGCACGCGAACTCATGGAGCTCTTTTCCATGGGCGAAGGCAACTACTCGGAAGAGGATGTTCGGGAAGGCGCGCGCGCGTTCACCGGTTGGCGAATCTCGCTGCCCGAGCAGAGGAATCCGCCGCCGGGCCTATCCGATGCGGAACGCAACGAGTTCATCAACCAGGCATACGCGAATTACGATGCGACCTTCGAGGTCGTGGAGCGTGCGCACGACGCCGGCGTGAAGACGTTCCTGGGCGAAACCGGTAACTGGGATGGCGGCGACATCGTCGACATTATCATGAAGCAGCCAGCCACCGGGCGGTTCATCACGAAGCGCCTCTTCAGCGAGTTGGCGTACCGCAACCCCGATGAAGCGATCATCGATCGGTTGGTCCACGCCTGGGATAGCTCCGGGCACAGTGTGAAAGAAGTCGTGCGCGCCATCCTCGTCAGCGACGAGTTCTACTCGATGCGTGCCTACCGCGCCCTCGTCCGCTGCCCCATCGATTTTGTGGTTGGCGCAGTGCGCGGTCTCGAACTCGAAACGGACTTCCTCACCTACCAACAAGACTCGCAGACGCTCGACCAGCGGCTGTACGAACCCCCGAACGTGGCAGGCTGGCCGGGCGGCGAACTCTGGCTGAGCAGCGGCAGCTTCTTCGGCCGCGTGAACTTCCTCGACTCATTCCTGTTTCCGCGCAACCGGCCCATGGCGATCCCTGTGCTCGCCACGACGCCAACCGCGGAGGCAATGGTGGACGAAGCTGTTCGCCGCCTCATCGATGACAATATTTCGCCCGAGTCGCGCGAGACCCTCTACACCTATGCCCGCACGATCGCCGATCCGCAAGAACGAGCGGCGGCGGTTGCTTATCTCGTCCTCGCCAGCCCGGAATACCAGCTCATCTAAGGAGAGCAGCGATGTTTTCGCGAAGAGACTTTGTGAAAGGCGGGGTTGCCCTCGTCAGCATTGGTACGTCGGCGCAGTCGCTGCTCAAAGGGGCGGTGGCCTTCGCCGCGCAGAACGGCGCGTACGTCGCCGACCCAAACAACAAGAAGGTCCTCATCCTCGTGCAGATGGCGGGCGGAAACGACGGGCTGAGCACGATCGTCCCGATTTCGGACCCGACCTACCGTTCGAAACGATCGACGCTGGCGATACCGGAAGAGGAGTGTCTGCCGCTGGACGAGGGGTTCGGGCTGCACCCGTCGCTGGACGGCATGAAAGGATTGTGGGATACGGGGAAGTTAGCCGTCGTACGTGGCGTCGGCTACCCGGAGCAGAATTACAGCCACTTCAAAAGCATGGCCATCTGGCAGGCGGGCGATCCGAAGTTCGGGCTCGACAACGGCTGGCTTGGTCGCACACTGGAGCAGATGGAGCGGGCCGAACACGACCCGTTCTTTGGATTCAACATCGGCTCTTCGACCCCCGCTGAGATGCGGACGCCAAAAATCGCCGTCCCGTCAGTCCGAAACCCCGAAGATTACGGTGTGAAGGTCGGCGGGAAGCTCACGAACCCAACACACGCACGTACATCGACCATGCTGAAGCTCTACGAGCAGTACCCATCGTCTTCGCAGTACGGCGTCCTCCTCGAAACCACCGCTGAGTCCGCAATTTCGAGCTCCCGCATGCTGCAGGAGGCGGAGAAGAGTTACACCCCGGCGGTGGAATATCCCGACTCTTCGTTTGGGTCCGGGCTCTCTGTGCTGGCGGAGGCAATCGTGGGAGACCTCGGGATGCGCGTCGGGCACATCACGCTCGGTGGCTTCGACACCCACAACAATCAGCTCACCGAACACACCGACCTCATGGAGACACTCGACGCGGGACTCACGGCGTTTTACCAGGACCTGGAGGCCCACGGCAAAGGCGACGACGTGCTGGTGCTCACGTGGAGCGAGTTCGGCCGCCGCGTGGAACAGAATGCCAACGGAGGTACAGATCATGGCGCTGGAAGCATGATGTTCGCCCTTGGGAACGGCGTGCAGGGCGGCCTTTACGGTGATGCCCCCAACCTCGCCGCCCTCGTTGACAACGGCAATGTGCCCTATACGACGGACTTCCGCCGCGTCTACGCGACGGTCATCGAGCGGTGGCTGGGTGTACCGCACGAGGCATTACTCGGGCAGCGTTGGGATCAGCTCGGCTTCCTTCCGGGATAGAGGCAATCCACACGCGCTCGGTCGGCAAAACCGGTGCCGAACTGGACTAGATTCGTGGTTGCCGAGCAGGGATTCGAACCCCGACCAAAGGCTCCAAAGACCTCGTTCTGGATTCAGAAGCCTCGATTGCCCAGGTCAATTCGGCCCGGCAAGTCGCTCGTGCGACGTACGTGACGAGTCCTGTCGTCGCCTCGTTCTGGGGCAACCAAAGCACTATATCAGCCGCTGTGCTCACCAGTCCGCCGCGCGGCCCGAAACTCGAACACGGAGACAAGGCAGCTCCGGGTAGCTCAGTCGGCCCAGCCCACATAACTCGCATCAACCCATCCGGTTCGCCCGGCCCCGGTTCCGACATGCAGCCACACGCTGGAGTCGCCGAGCTGACGCTGTCCAATGAACTCGGAGGGCGGTTCCTTCGGGTTCCTCGTCAGGAGGACGGGTTCGAAGGTCAACCGCGTGCCGGGAGCCATGCAGGTTATAATCGGGGCATCGAGGTCGGGACCTTCGCGGAGGTTGAGGCACTCGTCAGCTGTGACCTTCAGCTGGAGATCAACCGGGAAGGGAGCCTTCTCGAACTTCAGAGGCAGGAGTTGTACCGCGACGCCGCCGTCCTTCCCGGGGGTCGGGTAGATCGAGAACGCCACCTCCGTGCCATCAGCCTTCCATCTGCCGAAGATCGAGATGCCGTCGCCCACCACGAGCTCCAGCTTCCGGCCGGTGCGGAAGTCCACGATGGCGCGGTTCGCGATGGCGATGGATGCGTCCACCGGCGAGAATTGCGTGCCGCCCTGCACGAGGCCCGGGAAGGGAACCCGGGCAATCTCGCGGCCGTCGATGTCGATGATCCGCTCGCCGCCGACCTCGTCGCCGACCATCAGCGTGCGGCTATCGGCTCCCCAACCATGGAACGAAGCGCTCAGGAACCGCACTCGCGGCGCGCGCGTCGCGGCATCGACGATGGTGACCGTGTCGACCACCGGGAACGCTCCCAGGCCCAGGCTGAAAACTGAACCCGGCGACCCGGGAATCGCCCGAAGCAACCCATCAGGCGAAAGGTTGAAGGCATTGCCAGGGGGAAGCGGGTCACCATTCCAATCGTAGTTGAACGGTTCGCCCGGGCCTGCGGGGGCGACGGCGAACCCCTTTCCATGGGGCAGCGGAGAGACCAGGTAGTTGTAGAGCCCGTCCTTCACGAGCTTCTGCGCGCCTGTCTTTGCGCTTACCAGGACGAACTCGGAGCCGTTCCCAACGACGAAATCAGCGCCATCAGGGCTCGAAGCAAGACTCGAGTTGGAACGCGCATCCCGTGTGATTGCCGTCTGGGTCATGGTGCCGCTGGCAACGTCCAGTAGCCCTAGGTTGGCGGGGCCGGTGCCCTTCCACGCGCCAATCACGTCGCCGAAGCCGATGGAGGTATCGGGGGTCCAGCCGCCCTTCAGTTCGTACGCAGCCCCCGTGTCCCTCCGGATGACGTAGTGGCGAACGGGCGAGTTTCCGCGGTGAAGGACGAGGAGTTCGCCATCCCCGGTCGGCCAGAGCTGGGGCCACTCTTGCGCGCGGGCCGGGTCGACGAGCGACCACAGCTCGATGCCGCCGCTGGTGGTGTCCATGAACGCGATCCCGGTGTCCGCGCTGAGCAATTCGCCTGCCTGGTGCGTCGACTTCTTGAGTGGCGACGACACCGCTTCCAGGAATGTCGCATCGGGTGGTCTATCTGGTGCGCTGGTGGGGGATGCGGCGGCCGTGCCGGTGCTCGAAGGCGTGGCCGTGGGCTCCTGGTCGTCGCCCGAACAGCCGCCAAGCAGCAGCGCGAATGCGGCGACGATAGACGCAGTCCTCATATCCCGTACAACGCCCGCCGCGCGCGTCCGGTTCCCGAGCACGACGGGTCCCTTGAAGTTCTTGACTCCCTCTCGGTGAACTTCATACGGCGAGCTGCCCCACATTTTCTTCCCCCAAACATCCTACCCGGACCGCACAGCCCCCCATGTCGTAGATGACCGTGGATTCGCGGTCCCACGCCGTGGCGCCTTCGATAAGTCGTCGCCAGAGGCGGCGAAGCCGAGTATGCCGGCTAACAACCAGCGGCAGAACGGCCAGGTTCCATGTCATGGTGCCATAGTCCGTCTTGATTGGAATCTTGTCTGTCTTTGAATAGAACAGTCGGGCGAATGATCCGCCTTAGCGGAGCGGTGAACCCGTGAGACACGGCTAAGCGATGGGAATGGAGTCCTTCGCCCGAGCAGAACAATTCGTCGGCGCCGAACAAAGGACTAAATCGAGAACTCGCGGCACCGAAAACAGTCCCTTGTACGCCAACGGGTCCTGTTGTCGGCTCTTCGCGACGTTATGGCGAATCTAGATTCGTGGTTGCCGAGCAGGGATTCGAACCCCGACCAAAGGCTCCAAAGGCCCTCTTCTGGATTCGGAGGCCCCGGTTGCCCCGGTCAATTCGGCCCGGCAAGTCGCGTCCGCGATGCTGGTGACGAGTCCTTTCGTCGCCTCGTTTCGGGCAACCATCGGACTATATTCGGGCGACCTCGATCGTCCACAGCACCACCGGCGGGACAATCCTCTCCCTCGGCTACACGTACGACGCCAACGGCAACCGCGCATCCGAGACGACGAACGGGAACACGGAAAACTTCACTTTCGACCCGCTCAATCGGCTCACCTCGGTCGCGCACTACGGAGGTGGTTCGACGAACTACAGCTACGACGCGTCCGGCAACCGCCTCACGAAGACCGCAGGCGGTGCTACGACTGCGTATTCGTACACGACCAACGGTGAGCGAATGACCTCCGATGGCACCAACACGTATAG
>JBATAT010000163.1:0-4279 GCA_049662005.1 Tepidiformaceae bacterium | reverse complement strand
TCGTCGAAGGCCGGATCGACAACAAGAAATCGGGGTTCCCGCACGTCATCGCCGAGCGGTTCTACCGCTGCCCCCTGCCCTCTCCGCAGGCCGTAACGCCGAGCAGTCATGATTTCGCCTGAGCCACTCCGTTTCCCGCAAGACCGGCCGCCGGTGCTCCCACGAGGATTCCTCAAATTAGGCGCGAGACCCGGACTCCCCCGCCTCGTAGACCGCGCTCGCACGGCCCACCAGCAGTGGGTCGAGCGCGCCAACGCGTTCGATATCCTTGTTTGCGTACGGCAAACGATGGAGCACAAACCGCAGCGCGTTCAGCCGTGCGCGCTTCTTGCAGTCTGATTTGATCACCACCCACGGTGCGTCGGCCGTGTCGGTGTTCAAGAACATCGCCTCTTTCGCCTGCGTGTACTCATTCCACTTGTCCAGCGATGCAAGGTCCACCGGGGAAAGCTTCCACTGTTTGAGCGGGTGGCGCTGTCGTTCGGCGAAGCGGCGCTGCTGCTCCTCCCGGCTGACCGAGAACCAGAACTTGATCAGGTGAACACCACTGCGAACCAGGGAGCGTTCGAATTCGGGCGCCTGGCGCATAAACTCGACGTATTCCTCGTCGCTACAGAAACCCATCACTCGCTCGACGCCGGCACGGTTGTACCACGAGCGATCAAAGAGGACGATCTCGCCCCGCGTCGGCAAATGCTGCACATATCGCTGGAAGTACCACTGGCCCCGCTCCACCTCGTTCGGCTTTTCCAGTGCGACGACCCGCGAACCGCGAGGATTCAAATGCTCCATGAAGCGTTTGATCGTCCCGCCCTTGCCAGCAGCATCACGACCCTCAAAAACCACCACGATGCGTTGGCCGGTCTCTTTCGCCCATGCCTGCAGTTTCAGCAGTTCCACTTGAAGCAGGTACTTTTGCCGCTCGTAGGCCTTTCGCCCCATCAGATTCTCATAGGGGTATTCGCCTGGCAGGCGATTCAGCACCAGCACATCTTCGGGGTGGATGGGAGGCGTCCCGTAAAAAGGTTCGTCCTGCTCCATAAGGAGCCTTCCCAGTTCGGCGACATCGTCCCTGGACGTTCCGCCAATCACCGCCTGCAACCATTCGGCCACGGCCGACATGTCCCGCGTATCCGCCTGGCTCAGAACATCCCGAACGGCGTTGACCAGCGCAAGGCGCGCACTTGTACCCGCCTCGGATGCCTCGAAGCGCTCGATCGATGCCTCGTCGAGGTCGGACGCGATGTCCCCATCCTTTGCCTTGCGTAGCATTGGCTCAGAATACAACCCATCCGGGGGTGGTAACAGCGTCTACCGGTACCAGCGAAACCACCACGGGCCAAACCAGGCGCCGTAACGAAGAACCGCGACAGCACCGTGTCGCGAAAAAGTGCCGCGTTATGCGGCGCCCAGATTCAAAGGTTTTGGCTGGGGACGAGGGAGTCGAACCCCCACATACAGATCCAGAATCTGCTGTCCTACCATTAGACGAGTCCCCAGCGAGACGGCATCCAGCGTACCACGCACCCCGAGCAACGCTCTACCTGCGAACCCCCGAGTACCAGGCTGTGGTTCGCCTATCCCAGCCGCAGGCGAGCCGTTCGAATCCGCTGCAGCGAACGTTCCCGCCCGAGCAGTGCCATCGAATCGAAGAGCGGGATGCCCTGTGGCCGCCCCATTTCGACCACGTAGAGCACCGAAACGAACTTCCGCAGCTTCATGTCGAGGTGGTGCTCCATGCTTCGGATGGCGGCTTCGACGGTGGCGCTATTCCAGTCGCCTTCAGTGACCGCATCGAGCGTTGTCAGTGCCACATCCAGCACCCGGACCGCGGTCGCCGTATCGCCGACACGTTCGACCAGCAGTTCAAGCGGATACTCCGGCGCTTCGTAGCCGAACAGGAACTCGACCGCCGGGGCTATGTCGGCCAGCTTCGCCGTGCGCTCTTTCAACAGCGGCGCCACCGAGGCGACGATGTCGCGGTCGACGGGGCGTGTCACGGTGGGCGGCAGTGTCCGGTCGCACCATTCCGCGATCGTCTCGATCCACCGGTCATCGGCCATCTCGCGGATGTAGTAACCGTTGAGGAAGTTGAGCCGTTCGATATCGAACACCGCCGGGTTTGCAACCACCCGGGAGAGGTCGAAGTTGGCCGTCAGTTCTTCGATCGAAAGGATTGACGTGTGGTCATCGAGCGACCAACCGAGAAACGCGAGGAAGTTGATCATCGCCTCGGGCAGGTAGCCGTTCTCGCGATAGTCGATCAGTGCCGTATCGCCCGAGCGTTTGCTGAGTTTCTTGTGGTCCGGCCCGAGGATGAGCGGCAGGTGCGCCCAGATCGGTGGCTCCCAACCCAGTGCCTCGTAGAGCTGGATGTGTTTTGGCGCGCTCGAAATCCATTCGTCACCGCGGATCGCGTGCGAGATTTCCATCGCCGTGTCGTCGACCACGACGCCGAGGTGGTAGGTCGGATAGCCGTCGGACTTCATCATCACGAAGTCGTCTTGCAGCTTGTTTTCGAAGACCACCTCGCCGCGAACGGTGTCGTGCAGGACGGTCTGGCCATCCTTTTTCATCGCGAAACGTATCGTGAACGGCTCGGACTTCCCGCGTGCTGCCGATTCCTCCGGGCTGAGCCGCCGGCAGGTGCCGTCGTAGCCGGGAGGCTGCTTCGCCGCAGCTTGTGCGGCCCGCATTTGGTCTAGCCGTTCCGAAGTGCAGAAGCAGCGGTAGGCGCGTCCCGTCTTGATCAACGTCGCCGCCGCCTTCTGGTAGAGCGGAAGCCGCTGAGATTGGAAATACGGTTCGTGTGGTCCGCCAATGCCCGGGCCTTCGTCCCAATCAATCCCGAGCCACCGGAGACTTTCCATAATCGCATCGAGCGACGTTTCGACCAGGCGATTACGGTCCGTGTCTTCGATCCGGAGGAGGAATTTCCCGCCGTGGGCGCGGGCGAACGCCCAGCTGAACAGCGCAGATCGGATGTTCCCGACATGGGGATCGCCAGTTGGCGAAGGCGCGTAGCGGGTTCGCACAGGACGCGAATCAGTGGTCACAGGGCAACGTCACTCTTTGGAGTCGCTCGCGGTCTCCAGTGTCGGTTCGATCTCGCGTGCGTAGTGCAACGCTAGCGTTTCGCCGCCAATCGCGCGAACTTCGTGGTCGAAGTCGTACGGAATTCGCGCCGTCACCGTCAGGGTGCCCCCGGCCGGATGCGGGATCGAAAGCTGGTAGGCATGGAGCAGCTGCCGGCCGCCCGGCTCCCGCTTCCCATAGACGATGTCGTCGACGACCGGGATGCCCACCGCTGCCAGGTGAACGCGGATCTGGTGCGTTCGGCCCGTTTCTGGTCGAACTTCGAGCAATGAACGCCGGTTGTCGGTGTGGACCATTTCGTACGTTGTCCGCGATTCGCGGCCACGCTTCACGATCGCCATCTTCGTCCGGTCGCCCGGGTGGCGGTCGATTGGCGCATCGATGACTGCCTTCGGCCGGTCCGGGATGCCCTCGACGATCGCGAGATAGGTCTTCTTCGTTGTCCGCGCTTCGAAAGCACCACTCAGCGCAGTCTGTGCCTGCGGTGTTTTCGCGAGCACCAGCACTCCCGTCGTGTCTTTGTCCAGCCGGTGAACGATGCCCGGGCGCTCGACGTCGAACGCCGAAGCGGCATCGCCGAGCTGTTCGAGCCACCACGCGGCGACCGTCACGGAGGTGTCGCCCGCTGCGCCGTGCACCGCCAGTCCGGCCGGCTTGTCGACGACGGCGAGGTGTTCATCTTCGTACAAGACTCGCAGCTTCAACCCTGTTGGGACTGATTCATGCTGCGTCTCGGGCACGTCGAGTTCGAGTTCCGCGCCTTCGAAGACCACGAGTGCCTTGTGCGCGACCGAACCGTTCACCCGTCCGTGCCCGGCATCGATGAGCCGCTGAACGCGGGCACGCGAAAGGTCGGCGAAAGCGCCCGCGAGGATAGCGTCGAGACGCCCCGCTTCGTGCGCCGTTAATCGCCGGGTTTGGATGGTTGGGGTTCCCGTAACATCGCCCATACGAGTAGCGCGACTCCAATCGTGATGGCCGAATCGGCAACGTTGAATGCTGGAAAGTTCGGCACCTTGATGAAATCGACGACTTCACCGTCTTTCACCCGGTCGATGAGGTTGCCCACCGCGCCGCCAAGCATAAATGCGAGCCCAAGCCGCATCAGCGGATGGGCAAAGGTAGGATTGAAGAGAAAGACGATAATCGCGGCCATTCCGATGATGCTCGTCATAACGAGGAG
>JBATAT010000162.1:0-12119 GCA_049662005.1 Tepidiformaceae bacterium | reverse complement strand
ACATTTCTCGATCGCCTCGGGATCGTCACCCGCGAAGGCGTCGCCGCCGAGGATGTCGTTGGCGGCTTTTCTGCGGTCTATCCTGTCCTGAAGGCGATGGAAGATGCGGGGAGGGTGCGCCGCGGCTATTTCGTTGAGGGCCTCGGCGCCGCCCAGTTCGCCCTCCCTGGTGCAGCGGAACGAGTGCGCGCCGAACGCGACCTTCCCGATGAGCCAACCGTCGCCATCCTCTCTGCGACCGACCCCGCCCAGCCCTACGGCGCCACCCTCGCCTGGCCGCGCAACGAAGGCGATTCGCGAAAGGCCTACCAGCGCGTCGCCGGGGCCCGCGTCGTGCTCGTCAACGGCGAGCCGGTGCTCTACCTCGATCGCGGGAAGCGTGGCCTCCTCACCTTCCCGGCAACTGCCAGCGAGGACCTGCTCCGCGAAGCAGTACAGGCGCTCGGCGCAGACCCGATCTCGCTCGGCAGCAAGGGGCTCGCGCTCGAGCGGATCGACGGCGAGCCGGCGGTCGATTCGCCGATTGCCGCGGTCCTGCTTGACTCAGGGTTCGCGAAAGGCTTCCGCGGCTACACAAAACGCCCCCTCCGCGCTGAAGAGATGGCTCATGCCTGAAGGTGACGCGCTCTTTCGTTTTGCCGCGAAGCTACGCGCGCCTCTGGAGGGGAAAGTCATCCGCGCGGCCCGAAGCCACGGTCCCGGCCCGGTCCCCCGCGTGGAGAAGATCATCGGCCGGACCTGCACTGGTGTCCGCTCTCATGGCAAGAACATGCTCATCAGCTTCGACAACGGTCTCGCCTTGCGCGGACACCTCCGCATGTACGGTACCTGGCATGTCTACCGGCCCGGTGAGCCGTGGACGCGGCCCGAGCGTGAAGCGAGGCTCGTCCTCGAAGTCGATGATGCCGTCATCGTGAACTTCAGCGCACCGGTCATCGAACTCATCGAAGAGCGCAGTCTTGGCTATCACACACCCGTCTCGAATCTCGGTCCGGACCTGCTCGATGACGCCTTCGATATCGATGAAGCACTGCTCCGGCTGCGCCACCCGACCCGGGAAGCGCTCACCATCGGAGACGCCATCATGGACCAGCGGGCCGTCGCTGGCGCCGGCAACATCTGGAAACACGAGGCACTCTTCCACGCCCGGATGAATCCCTGGCGCCGCGTCTGCGAACTCTCGGACGACGAAATCCTCGAACTGCTTGGAAAGGCCCAGGCACTCCTCCGTGCCAGCGTCGGCAAAGACAACGCGCTCGAACTCACGCGCCGCCCGGCGATGTACGTTTACGAACGGGCGGGCCAACCGTGCCGCCGATGCTACACGCGGCTCCGCGCCGCCCCCCAGGGGGTCGACCTGCGCCACACCGCATGGTGCCCGAAATGTCAGCCGGTGGTGCCCGGTCAGCTCGAACCGCCAAAGTCACGCACCGACCGCCCCCGCGTCTACAGTCGCACGCAAGCAGAATCCGGCCAGGGCCCGCCGGGACGCCAATTCCTCAGTTAGGGCGTGCCGGCAGACTCCCGAAGCAATCCGTGCGTCCCTGCCAGTTCCGCTGTATCCGTCCGTGGATCCCTACCGTTCGAACAGTGCCGCCACTTCGCGTGCCAGGGCATCGTTTTCGATGCCGCGCATCTTGCTCGTCGGCGTATGGAACACTTTGTCGATGAGCGAACGCGTAACAGCATCCAGAACCTCGGCCGGTACGTTCGGGTGGAGTTTTTGGGCCCGCGCCACTTCCTGCTTCCGAATCGCCTCGACCTCTGCCCGCAGTGAACCAATCGGCGACCGCGAATCTTCCCCGAGGCGAGCAATTCGCCGATCGAGGATTACGCCGAGCCGCGCGCGCAGCCGGGCTCGGCGCGCCATGGCGTGAGGCCGCGATTCCTCGTCATTCAGCATGTCGGCGATCGCGACGACACCGGGCCCGGAAAGCACGGAGAAGTTCCGCGGCGTCCCGAGGTCCACCAGCAAGCGCGCCGCTGGCAGCACCCGTGGGGCAATCTCTCCCGCGCCCGAACCCAGGCAGCCGGCGACGACATCGAACCGCGGCAGGCCCGGCACATCGGCCAGCTCGACGAACGTCCCGGCAATCGGGGCCTCTGGAGTCCGCCGTGCGGCGACGGTAACAGCAAATCCGAGCTCGACGCCGCGCTCTGCGATGAGCTTGCCCATCGCGCCGATGCCGAGAACAAGGAGCGAACCGCCTGGCTCGATTGTCGAGAGCTTGAGTGCCTTATCGAGGAGATGCCCCGCATGACTCTCGAACTTCGTCTCGGCACGAAAGGTGCGCGCGGCAGCAATCGCCACATCGAAGGTCGCTCGAAGGTCTCCTGTTGCGGTGGTGAAGGCGCTGCGAACCTGCCCAGTCACCTGGTCTTCGCCAAGGACAACCGACTCCAGGCCGGCCGCTACCGCCGCCAGACGTTCGAGCGCGGCATACCCGGTCAGGCGGTCTGGCGCATCACACGCGCAGGGGCCGAAGCCGTACGCTTCGAGCCGCTGGCAACTCGTAACGATGGCGTCGCCCGTATGCATGCCCTCGACATCCGCCCGTGCGGCAGCCATCTCCGCAGCCCGGTAGGAAACCGTGCGCCAGGCGCAACAGCGAAAGTCGTCCAGTTGTGCTCGTTTCATGTTGTTGACGAAGTCTATCAACTTTGTGCGCTAATGGTCGAGCGTTATGCCTGCCGGCGTTGCCACTCAACGAGATTAGCCAGCGCCTGCGCTGCCCGGGCAATGCTCGGGAACGTTGCAATGCCCTGCTTCCAGCAAAGCTCCTGGAAATCGGATGAAAGGTCGAACGCATCGCCGGTGACTGCCGGGCGAATCGCGACGACGAGCGGTTTGCCCGATTCCCGCTGGATCCGCCCCAGTGTCTCGGCCTGGCGCATCATGCGTTCGCGCTGCCCGGTCTGTCGCGCGACCGGACCCCCACCGAAGCTCGTGTGGTAGAGAATCACGTCGATGTTCGGGGCTTTCGCGCAGGGAAGCAGGGTGGCCTCGAAGGCCGCATCATCCCAGAGGCTTGTCGTGTCGATCGGGTTGCGAATGCTGGTCCCGGCCTCGTGCGTAACCTTCCCCAGTTCCTCCTGGGTTTCGGGCAGCAATGCAGGGAGTTCGAGGCCAGCAGCGTCGAGGTCGTCCGCCGCCAGTACGCTCGCGCCGCCACCACCGCCAACCACCACCACCCTTGGCCCGGCGAGCTTCTTCACAAACCGGAACGCGACGGCGGTATCCACCAGCTCTTCGAGGCTTTCCACCCGGATCGCCCCAGCCTGCCTGCACAGGGCATCGAAAATCTGAAGCGAACCGGCGAGCGAGGCCGTGTGCGAATTCGCCGCGCGTGAACCGGCCTCGGTCCGCCCACTCTTCAGGATCGCGAGCGGCTTCTTCTTGCCGGCGCGCCGAATGGCTTGCGCCAATCGCGGTCCGTCCTGGATGCCCTCAAGGTAGGCGACGATGATCTCGGTTTTCGGGTCGTCCGCGAGGTATTCGAAGAAGTCCGCAGCCTTTAAGTCAGCGCCGTTGCCGAAGCTAATGACTTTCGAACAGCGGATTCCGCGCGGGAGCGCATAGCGCACAAATTCGCCGGCGTTCATCCCCGATTGGGAAACCATCCCCACCGGGCCTGCTTCCGGGATCTGCCCGTTCATCATCGCCAGACGTGATTCCGGAACGTAGAGGCCCATACAGTTCGGGCCGATGAGCCGTATGCCGGCCTGTCGGGCGCGCGCCACCACTGCCTGCTCCATCTTCGCGCGCTCAGCATCGCCGGTCTCGGTGAATCCTGCGGTGAACAGGTGAAGCACCTTCACTCCCTTCGCGATGCAGTCTTCGAGCAACTCCGGAACCAGCCGCGCGCTGACCGAGGAGATCACGTAGTCCACGTCATCCGGAACGTCCGTCAGCCGCTTGTAGCAGCGAAGTCCGCGAATCGCCCTCGCCGCCGGGTGGATGAGGAAAATGGGTCCGCGAAAGCCGATTTCCTGGAGTGACGAGACGAAGCCGCCACCTCCGAACGCCTGGGTCTCTTTCGAAGAAACACCCGCGATCGCTATCGATTGCGGGTTGAAGATGAATTCAAGCTCCGGTGTGGCTGCGGGGGCTGTCATTGGGCTGCTCCGGGTATTTCTTGTCGCGGCGAAGCCTGGCGCACAGGGACGCCCGGCCCCGCGAGTTTACCAGAGGTTTGGCGCGACGTTTGACCGGTGGCCGCGCCCTGCCCACGATGCCGAAAGTCGGCCCTTCGCCGCTACGCCAATGAAACTCTTCGCCCGAATCGCCACCGTCCTCTTCATCCTTGCGGTGCCCCTCTTTTTGGTCACCGCGAACGTGCGTTTCGCGGCCGGCGACTCGTGGTTTACGAAGCAGGGTTTCCGAACCTATCACGTCGATCGAACCACTGGCGTCTCCTTCCAGGAACTCGATGCGGCAGCAGACGACATCGTTCGCTACTTCGAAGACGACCGCTCGAGCCTGCGTATCGAGGTAACCATCTCCGGCCGCGAAACCGCGCTTTTCACGGAGGAAGAGATTTCGCACATGCGCGACGTGAAGGGCCTGATGGGTCTTGTCTATCGGCTCAACGAAGCGTCGCTGGCGGTGATAATCGCCTATGTCGGTGCCGTGGTGCTCTGGACACGGGAACGGTCCCCCCGGCAGTTGGCGAAGTACTCCCTCCTTGGCGTCGCGGTCGGCTTGCTCGTTGTTGCCGGCATCGGTGCCTTCGCGGTAACCGGTTTCGATGCAGCCTGGACGAAATTCCATGAGATCGCCTTCCGCAACGACCTCTGGCAACTGGACCCGAGCAAGGACCGGTTGATCCAGATGTTCCCCGAGCCCTTCTGGAAAGACATGACCTACGTTGTCGGTGGCCTAACCGTGCTCGAAGTGCTTGCGATCGTCTCCGTTTCGGTCAGTTACCTCATCTTCGGCCGCTCAACGGACGCCGAAGCTGCCTCCGACTACGAAGAATCCCGCCACCGCCGGGCCAGCTAAGCTGAGTTCGTGCGCCGCGAGCTTCGTCGAAGACGACGCCGCAAAAGCCACGGGCCGGGCGCCCGTGCTCGGGCCGACAACAAAAAGGGACTCCCATGTCGGGAGCCCCTCCAGTCCTTCGAGAACGAGTTCTTAGGTTGTGCGCATCGCCATGGCTTGCGCAAGGTCCAGGTGAATCCCCGGGCCCATCGTCGTCGTCAGCGTGGCGCTTCGGATGAACTGACCCTTGGTTTCGCGGGGCCTTGCCGCGTTCACGGCTTCGATCAACGTTGCCATGTTCTCGCGGATCTTGTCGTCGTCGAAGCTCACCTTGCCGAGCGGGACGTGAATGTTCGCCAGGCGGTCGAGCCGGAATTCCACCCGGCCTTGCTTCGCATCGTTCACCGTCTTGGCGATGTCCTCTGCACCAACGACCGTCCCGGATCGGGGGTTCGGCATGAGCCCGCGAGGCCCGAGAACCCGGCCGAGGCGACCGACTTTGCCCATCATTTCGCGCGTCGCGATGGCAACGTCAAATTCCGTCCAGCCGCCTTCGATCTGCTTGATCAGGTCGTCGCTGCCAACGAAATCGGCGCCCGCTTCGCGAGCTACCGAAACCGCCTCGCCTTCGGTGAAGACGAGGACGCGAAGCACTTTGCCCAGCCCATGTGGGAGAACGGTGCTGCCGCGAATCTGCTGTTCCGCATGCCGCGGATCGAGTCCGGTCCGAATGTGCAATTCGACGGTTTCATCGAATTTCGCCGGGTGGATCTCCTTCGCCAGGGCGATCGCCTCGTCGACGGGGTAAAGCTTCGAGGGGTCGACCTTCGATGCGGCTTCCGTGTACTTCTTGCCTGCCTTCGCCATCGCTATACGACCTCGATGCCCATGCTGCGTGCGGTTCCTTCGACGATTCGCATCGCCTCTTCAACCGTATTTGCGTTCAGGTCCGGCATTTTCGTTTCCGCAATCTTGCGGACGTCCGCTCGCTTCACCTTACCCACCTTTTCCAGGCGCGGGTTGCCGCTCCCCTTGCTGATGCCTGCAGCCTTCCGAAGCATATCGGCGGCCGGGGGTGTCTTGAGGATGAAGGTGAACGATCGATCTTCGAAAATCGTCAATTGGGCCGGGATGATCTGGCCGGTCTTGTCCTGCGTCCGGGCGTTATAGTCCTTGCAGAACTCCATGATGTTCACGCCGTGCTGGCCCAGTGCTGGGCCGACAGGCGGGGCGGGGTTCGCTTTACCCGCCGGGAGTTGCAGTGTCACCACTGCGCGTACTTTCTTCGCCACAATTGGCCTCCTTGTGTTCGAACGGCAGACTCAAGGGTCTGCCTCCACGATTTCGGCGCGCGGGCCGAACCAATAGTGTCGCCGAACCCTCCGACCCGGGCAATCGGGTAAAGATGACCACCGGCTTTTCGAACCAGGTTCGAATCTCATTACCGGTCGCGAACCCATTCCCTGCGCGCAGGGAACTTAATTTTTCCGGTTGATGACTTCCTTAGACGCTCGCCGTACGTATACTCCCCAGAATCATCGCGCGGGACTCTATTTGAGCTATTGACGCGATGAGGGATTCCAAGGGGGAAACCTGCATGTCTGGTCCTGATAATTACTGGAAGCGAAAGGTCACTGGCCAGGGCTATTCCCGTCGACGCGTGCTTGGTGGCGCCGGCGTCGCCGCCGCTGGTCTTGGCGCACTCGGCCTCGTTGGCTGCGGCGACGATGACGACGACACTGACCCAACGATCTCCACCGGGGGTACTACTACCCCCGCAGCGAACGGCGGCAGCCCCACCGCTGCCGCCAGCCCCGATACCGCAAAGCCCATCGATGGCGGCATCTACCAGGGTGTCTGGCTCGGCGGGTCCCAGTTCGATTCCGTCGATGTCCACCGCAACTTCCGCGACGAGACATCCTGGCTCTCGAACTACATCCTCAAAAAGGTCATCCGCTTCTCCAATCCGGATACCGGCGAACTTGAGGGCGATATCGCTTCCAAGTGGGAGACGCCCGATTCCCAGACCTATACCTTCCAGCTCAACAAAGACATCAAGTGGCAGGACACGCCCATCACCGGTGGCCGTGCCCTCACCTCCGCTGATGTCAAATGGCACATGGAACGCCAGCGCGACGCGAAGCTCGCCGATGGCACCGCCGCGCCTTTCCGGTTTTCCAGCACCTACAAGGACATCAAGGTCGAAACGCCGGACGACTACACCCTGAAGGTCACGTTGCCCGCGCCGAACGGCTCGTTCTTCTCCCAGCTCGCGGCCTACTTCTCCACTGTCCCGAACCGCGAAGCGACCTTGAAGTTCGAAGCCAACCACACCGTCCTCACGGAAGACGCAATGCCCGCGTCCGGCCCGTTCACCCTGAAGAAGTGGCGCGCCAACGAAGACATCCACATTGCCAAGAACCCGCTCAACAACCGCAAGGGCGAGCCGCACCTCGATGGCATGATCCTCCCGATCGGCCTGTTCTCGGATCCTGCCGCCTATCGCCTCGCCTTCGAACAGAAGCAGGCCGACGGCTGGTCTTCGCCGGACCCGTCGCTGACAAAATCCGTCATCGATGCGAACAAGGACACGATGCGCGAGACCCTCAGTGGCGTCGCAAATACGGTCTACCTGAACCTGAACATGAATCAGCAGTTCAAGGATGTCCGCCTCGTGAAAGCCATGAACATGGCCGTCGATCGCCGGAAGATGATTCAGACCTTTCACCAGGGCCTCGGCCAGGTCAGCGGCCCGGTCTCCTGGCTGCAGGAAGGTTACGCCGTTAAGCCCGATGACTTGATCAAGAAGCCTGGTTACCGCGAAGACCGCGACCTCGAAATCAAGGAGGCGCGCGCGCTCTGGGCGGCCGGAGGCGGCCCCGCCCTCGGCGATATCGATATCCACTTCGTCGACATCTGGGCCGCGAACTGGCCCGATACCAGCCAGTTCCTCATCAAGATGTTCAACGACAACCTTGGCGTCACCCAGTTCAAGTCCACCAAGGCCACCTACAACGACGACATCATTCCGCTGCTCGCCAAGGGCACCTTCGTCAACTGGATGTCCTGGACGAGCCAGGTCACTTCGCCCGATCCGCGCAACGAACTCTTCCAGGCGTTCAATTCAACTGCCAACGCAAACTGGCAGCACGTGAACAACCCGGACCTCGACCCGTTGCTCGCCGAAGCCCGGATTACCTCAGACCTGGCCAAGGGCCAGGACCTGACTCGAAAGGCGCAGGACATCATCCTCGACAATGGGCAGTACGGGAACATCATCCTTTACAACTACATCAGCCGGTCCGCCAGCTGGCACTACGTTCACCCGAACGTCAAGGAACTCGGCGCGCCTGGCAAGCCGTCCACCGGCTACAACATCTTCGCGGGCCATCTGACCGCGAAGAACGTCTGGATCAACCCCAAGGATCCATCGTACGCAGCCTCAATCGGTTCTCGAACCGTCTAGCAGCATCCGCGAAGCCACGACCAGGAGACGGAGTTGACCAACTACATCATTCGAAGGTTGTTGCTGAACCTCATTGTCCTCTGGTTCGTGGCCACGCTGGTGTTTCTCGGAACAAACGCGCTTCCTGGTGACTTTGCCCAGAAGCGGCTCGCCCAGAGCTTCGATGCGGCAAGCCAGGAAGATGCCATCGCCTTCGCCCGCCACGAGCTTGGGCTCGACAAGCCAATGTACCGGCGCTACCTCACCTTCATGGGCGAGTTGGCCCGGGGAGACCTCGGCCGTTCGTACGAGACCAACAAGACCACCTGGGACGAGCTTGGCAGCCGGATCGCTACCACGCTTGAACTGGGCGGCCTCATCGTCCTCGTCTCATTCGGCGTGAGCATCCCCATTGGCGTCATGAGCGCCGTCAAACAAAACACCTGGATCGATTTCGTGCTCCGCTCGGTCGCGATCTTCGGTGTCGCCGTACCCGTGTTCTTCACCGCAATTCTGCTTTCGCTTCTTGTGGTGAAGTTCTCCCTCTATAAGATCGACGTCACGGGGAGTCCGCACCTCTGGTCCGATCCCATCGACGCCTTGAAGCTTTATCTCATCCCGGCGATCGCCGGAGGCCTCTCCGGCGGAGCCGGGATCATGCGCATTCTTCGTTCCCAGATGCTCGAAGTCATGCGCCAGGACTACATCCGCACAGCCCGCGCCAAGGGCCTGAACGATGCCCCTGTCTGGTTCCGCCACGCAATGAAGAATGCCATGCTCCCTGTCCTGACCGTGATGGGCCTCACCCTCGGCGGTATCGTCGGCGGCCAGATCATCCTCGAGAGCATGTTCGATATCCGCGGCGTCGGCCGCTACCTCTTCGTGAGCCTGAACACGCGAGATTTCCCGCCATTTCAGGGCACCGTGCTCCTCATCGCGCTCGTCATCGTCAGTGTGAACCTCGCAGTGGATCTGATCTACGCCTGGTTGGACCCACGAATCAGGTACTCGTAGTACAGGAGTTCTCAATTGACTGAAGCCTCAGCAACAGCTGATTCACTGGGTTCCTTCTACGTTCCTGTTTCAGGGAAGAAGACCGTTGGGCAGCGCGTTCGCGCGTTTTTCTCGTTCTGCCGGAGGAACAAGCTCGGCGCCGTTGGAATGTTCATCGTCGCGGTTTGTATGGTCTTCGCAATCTTCTCGCCGCTCCTCCAACGCTACGACGATAGCGAGTCGTTCCAGACGAAGAACCCGGATTTCAACCCAACGGCGAACCCCATCGACATCGCCGCGAATCCCGATAAGGCGCTCGGTTCACCATTCATCCTCGATCGCTGGGAACGTCCGCTCTCCGCCAAGCACTGGCTTGGGACCGATTCCTTCGGCCGGGATATTTACGCGCGCATCGTCGTGGGCTCCCGTCTCGCGATGATCATCGGCGTTGGCGCCTCGTTCATCGCGGTGGTCGCCGGGACCATCGTCGGCATCATCTCGGGCTACTTCGGCGGCAAGCTCGACCTCGTGCTCCAACGCCTCGTCGATGCCATCCAGGCGTTCCCTGGGCTTGTCCTGCTCTTATTGATTGTGTCGGTGATGGACCAGCCTAACCTGGCGATAACCGTCGCAGCGCTTGGCTTTCTGGGTTTCGCCTCGTCGGTCCGCATCGTGCGTTCCTCGGTCCTCTCGGTGTCGCAGACCGCGTTTGTCGAAGCGGCCCGCTCGTACGGTGCGGGGGACTTCCGGATCATGCTCAAGCACGTGCTGCCAAACATCATGGCGGCCGTCCTTGTCATCTTCTCGATCAGCATCGGTCTCTACATCCTCGCCGAGGCATCCCTCTCCTTCCTCGGCCTCGGCCCGGCCGACAAGACCACCTGGGGCAAGATGGTGAACTCCGGCCGTATCTCCGTCGATGTGCATCCGTGGGAGTCCGTCTTCGCGGGCACTGCCATCACCCTCACCGTGCTCGGCTTCAACCTCGCCGGCGATGCCCTCCGCGACGAATTCGACCCCCGCCTCCGCGGCCGCTAGACCTGAAGCAACCCAAACACAAAGCGCCCGCCGAATTCGGCGGGCGCTTTGTCGTTCTTGCTAAGAGAACTGCTTAGAGCTTCTCCACCTGGAGGAAGTCGAGTTCGACCGGCGTTTCGCGGCCGAACATGTTGACGACCACCTTCACGCGGCCCTTTTCTGTATTGATCTCTTCGACCGTACCCACGAAGTCCTCGAACGGCCCGTCGACGATGCGAATGCTCTGCCCGGGCACATACGCGACGCGCATCCGCGGCTGTTCCATCCGCATCGCCCGCAGAATGTGGTTCACCTCGTCCTGCGAGAGCGGCACGGGGCGCGTTCCAGAACTGACGAAGCCGGTCACTCCGGTCGTGTTCCGGATCATGTGCCACGCTTCATCCGAATCCGGGTCGCCTTCCTTCAGTTCGAGCGTCTGCACAAGCACGTAACCGGGATAGAGCTTCCGCTTCACCGTCCGGCGCTGGCCGTCCTTGATCTCAATTTCGTCTTCGGTCGGCACGACGACGTGGTGTACTTTGTCCTTGGCGTCCATCTGTTCGACGGTCGCCTTGATGGCGCTGCGCACCTTGTTCTCGTGGCCACTGTAGGTGTGAACGAAATACCACTTCCGCCCTGCGGCGTTAATTTCCTCGTCTGTCAGCTGATCCTGTTCGAGTGCTTCGTCGTCTTTGCGACGCCGCGGGGCGCGCTTTGGCTTCTCCTCCGGACGTACGTTCGAAAGGGCGGTGATTGGGGCGGGGTCATTACTCACGAAAAGAAGATCCTCTCCACTATCCAGCCGAATCCGAGGTCGAGCGTGCCGAGGAACAGGCCCATCGCGACGGCTACGATTGCGACCACGACCGTGAGGTAACGCGTTTCTGCGAATGTCGGCCACGTTACCTTGCGCAGTTCGGCCACAATGTCCGCTACGAAGCGGGGCTGAATTCGCTTGAGAAACCCGAACGGGTTCCGTTTTGTTCGAGGTTCGGGCCGCGCGATCCGGGCTGCGATCGGCGCCGGTGCTGGTTTGGCTGCGTTGTCGCGCACGCGCTCAACCGAATCCTGCGATTCGTCTCGGGCGGCGGGCGCCGTGGCCGCGCGGCGCCTCTGTGTTCGTGCCATGAAAGTTACCGTGTCTCCCGGTGGGCCCGCCGTATTCGGCAGCGCGGGCAGAACTTGATCAGTTCCAACCGGTCTGTGTCGTGACGACGGTTCTTTTCCGTTGTGTACGTCCGCTCCCGGCATTCCGTGCATGCCAGGTGAATGATGATGCGGTCGCCTTTTGCCTTGGCCATGTTCCAGTCCTTGTCGAATCGCCTAAGCGAGAATCTTGGTGACGACGCCGGCGCCGACGGTGCGACCGCCTTCGCGGATAGCGAAGCGGAGGCCTTCTTCGATGGCGACGGGCTGGATGAGCTCGATCGTCATCGTGATGTTGTCGCCCGGCATCACCATCTCCACGCCTTCCGGCAGGGCGATGGCACCCGTCACGTCCGTCGTCCGGACGTAGAACTGGGGCCGGTAGCCGTTGAAGAACGGCGTATGCCGTCCTCCTTCTTCCTTGCTCAACACGTAAACCTGGGCTTCCACCCGGGTGTGCGGCTTGATCGAACCCGGCTTCGCGAGCACCTGCCCGCGCTGCACGTCTTCGCGCTCAATGCCGCGCAACAGGCAGCC
>JBATAT010000161.1:0-16041 GCA_049662005.1 Tepidiformaceae bacterium | reverse complement strand
GGCTGCCTGTTGCGCGGCATTGAGCGCGAAGACGTGCAGCGCGGGCAGGTGCTCGCGAAGCCGGGTTCGATCAAGCCGCACACCCGGGTGGAAGCCCAGGTTTACGTGTTGAGCAAGGAAGAAGGGGGACGGCATACACCGTTCTTCAACGGCTACCGGCCCCAGTTCTACGTCCGGACGACGGACGTGACGGGTGCCATCGCCCTGCCGGAAGGCGTGGAGATGGTGATGCCGGGCGACAATATCACGATGACGATCGAGCTGATCCAGCCCGTCGCCATCGAAGAAGGCCTCCGCTTCGCTATCCGCGAAGGCGGTCGCACCGTCGGCGCCGGCGTCGTCACCAAGATTCTCGCTTAGGCGATTCCGGTAACCCCGAGGGAAACGCACATGGCTCGTCAACAAATCAGGATCAAGCTCAAGGCGTACGATCATCGCCTCCTGGACCAGTCGGCTCAACAAATCGTTGAAGCAGCCGAACGGACCGGTGCGGCCGTGGCCGGCCCCGTGCCGCTCCCGACTTCGATCGACAAATGGACGGTGCTGAAAGGCCCGCACATCCATAAGGATGCTCGCGAGCAATTCGAAATCCGTACCCACAAGCGGCTCATCGACATCATGGAGCCGACTTCCAAGACGGTAGACACGCTCATGCGGCTTCAACTGCCCAGCGGCGTCGATATCGAGATCAAGCTGTAGCCATGACGATTAATGGACTCCTCGGCCGCAAACTCGGCACCACCCAGGTGTTCGACGACAAGGGACGCCTCCGCGGCGTTACCGCCGTCGAAGTTGGCCCCTGCTTCGTGACCGATATCCGTACTCCCGAAAAGCACGGCTATTCCTCCGTGCAAATCGGCTTCCACGACGATAAACGCCTGAACAAGCCGGAAACTGGCCACCTCAAGGCAGCCGGCAACCTCAAGTTGCGTCACCTCGCCGAATTCAAGACCGATGGCAGTGCCGCCGTCGGCGACCAGGTCGGCCTCGAGCTCTTCGAGGCCGGTGACTTCGTTGACGTCACCAGCAAGTCAAAAGGCCGCGGCTTCCAGGGTGGCGTCCGCCGGCACAACTTCAGCGGCGGCCCCAAGACGCACGGCCAGAGCGACCGCCATCGCGCCCCCGGCTCGATTGGCTCCGGCACCACTCCCGGGCGCGTCTTCAAAGGCACCCGAATGGCCGGTCATATGGGCGATGAGCGCGTCACCATCCGTAACCTCCAGGTCGTATCGAAGAACGAAGAGAAGAACGTCATCTTCGTCGCCGGTTCGGTGCCTGGCGCACCCGGTGCACTCGTCCGAATCCGCAAGGCGAAGAAGGTATCGAAATGAAACTGAAAGTCTTCGATGCCGCCGGGAAGGAACTGCGCGAAATCGATGCCGCCGATGAAGTCTTCGGCATCGAACCGAATCGTGCCGTGCTCCACCAGGCGTACGTGGCTCAGATGGGCAATCGTCGCAGCGGCAACGCTCGCACCCAGACGCGTGGCGAAGTTCGCGGCTCAACGGCCAAGATTCGCAAGCAAAAGGGTCTCGGCCGTTCTCGCCAGGGCGCAATTCGGGCCTCGCACCACGTCGGCGGTGGCGTCGCCTTTGGCCCTCGCCCCCATAGCTTCGCCAAGGCGCTCCCGCGCACCATGGGGCGCCTCGCTCTCCGTTCGGCCCTTTCGAGCCACGCAGCAAATGGCTCGCTCGTCGTCGTCGAAGGCCTCAGTACACCCGATGCCAAAACCCGCTCGATGCAAACCCTGCTCGATGCACTTGGCATCGAACGGCGAACGCTTATCGTCACTGGCTCGCACGTCCCGGAAGTCACCCGGTCGGCGCGCAACATCGATATCGCCAGGGCAGTTCCTGCCGCCAACCTCAACGTCGTCGACCTCATCAACGCCCATCGCCTGCTGATGTCTGAAGACGCCGTTCGTGCCTGCGAAGCCCTCTGGGGTGGCGCGAATCTCAAGCCGCTCCGCGGCCGCGGGAAGGAGGCCGCAGTCTAATGCCGAAGGAAATCCATCCTTACGCCGTCCTGCTGCGGCCAATCATCACCGAGAAGACAACCGTCCTCACCGGTGTCGACAAGTACGTCTTCGAAGTCGATCTCCGCGCGAACAAGAACCAGATTCGCGAAGCGGTTCAGGTCGCCTTCAACGTCCGCGTGACCGAAGTGAACACGATGGTGATGAAGGGCAAGCCGAAGCGCTTTGGCCGCAAAGTCACCAACCGTCCCGACTGGAAGAAGGCCATTGTGACCCTCGTTCCGGGCGACAAAATTGAACTCTTCGAGGGGATTTAGGTATGCCGATTAAGCAATACAAGCCAACATCCCCGGGACGCCGGAACGCAAGCTCGCAAACGTATACCGAGCTGACGAAGAAGCGCCCCGAGAAGTCGCTCACCGAGTCGCTCAAGAAAAAGTCGGCCGGTCGCAACAACCAGGGCCGCATCACCGTTCGCCACCGTGGCGGTGGCAGCCGCCGGCTGTACCGCATCATCGATTGGAAGCGGAACAAGCCTGGCGTCCCCGCGAAGGTGACGGCCATCGAGTATGACCCCAACCGCACCGCTCGAATTGCGCTGCTCCAATACCAGGACGGTGCAAAGCGATACATCCTTGCGCCGAACGGGCTCACCGTTGGCGCCATCGTCACCAGCGGCCCCGATGCGGAAATCCGCGTTGGTAACTCGCTTCCGCTGGCGAACATGCCAACTGGAACGCAGGTGCACAACATCGAACTCACGCCCGGCCGCGGCGGCCAGATGGTCCGCAGCGCCGGTGTGAGCGCACAGCTCATGGCGAAGGAAGGCGAATACGCCCTCCTCCGCCTGCCCAGTGGCGAAATGCGCCGCGTCCGCATCGAATGCGTCGCGACCGTTGGCCAGGTAAGCAACGTTGAGCATTCGCTGATCAAGCTCGGCAAGGCCGGGCGTACTCGTCATCGTGGTCGCAGGCCCCAGGTGCGCGGCTCCGTCATGAACCCTCGGGACCATCCCCACGGCGGCGGCGAAGGCCGTGCCCCGATTGGTATGCCAGGCCCGAAGACCCCGTGGGGCAAGCCGACTCTCGGCTACCGCACCCGCAACAACAAGCGCACGGACCGGCTCATCGTCCGTCGCCGGACCTAGGAGGAGTAGGACATGTCACGTTCTACCAAGAAGGGCCCCTACATCCATCCTTCACTGGAAAAGAAGGTTATGGCGATGCGTGGAGCGTCCAACCGCTCCGTGATCAGGACATGGTCGCGCGCATCCACCATCCTTCCGGAAATGCTCGGGCTGACGATCGCCGTTCACGATGGCAGGCGCCATGTGCCGGTGTTCGTCACCGAAAACATGGTCGGCCACAAACTCGGCGAGTTTGCCCTCACGCGGACCTTCCGCGGGCACGTCGCCAAGAGTGACCGCCAGAGCAAGGTGAGGCGCTAACCGATGGAAGTGAAAGCAAGCTGCCAGGGCATGGGCGCCTCCCCGCGTAAGGTCCGCCTCATCCTCGACCGCCTGACCGGCCTCTCGGTCGACCAGGCTCTCGCGCTGTTGCGCTACGTTCAGTCGCCTCATGCCCGCACCGTTTCGAAGGTCGTCCTTTCGGCCGCCTCGAACGCCGAAAACAACTTCGACCTCGATGTCGATGGCATGGTGATCAAGCGGGCTTTCGCCGATGACGGCCCGATGCAGAAACGCTTCCGTCCCCGCTCGCGCGGTCGCGTCAGTCCAATTCTCAAGCGATCGAGCCACATCACGATCATCCTCGACGAGCGGGAGGCGTAAATGGGACAGAAAGTACATCCGCACGGCTTCCGCCTTGGCATCATCTATGACTGGGAATCCAAGTGGTTCGCGGAGAAGGACTACACACAGCGCCTTCACCAGGATCTCAACCTCCGCGAGTTCATCCTCAAGGAACTCCCCGATGCTGCCATCAGCCGCGTCGAAATCGACCGCAATGCCAACCTCGTGACGGTTACGATTCACACGGCCAAACCGGGCATCGTCATCGGTCGCGGTGGCGCCAAGGTCGAAGAGCTCCGCAATTCGCTCGAACTCTTCACCGGTGGACGCGTCCGCGTGAACATCCAGGAAATCCGGACCCCGGAACTGGATGCGTACCTGGTCGCCCGCTCCGTCGCCGACCAGCTCGAACGTCGCGTTGCCTTCCGGCGCGCCATCAAGCAGTCCGTCCAACGGACCATGCAGCGTGGGGCCCTCGGTTGCCGCGTCGCCATCGCCGGCCGCCTCGGCGGTTCCGAAATGTCTCGACGCGAAGATGAAACGCAGGGCCGGGTCCCGCGCCATACCCTTCGCGCCGATATTGACTATGGACTCGCCGAAGCCCACACCACGTTCGGTCGCATCGGCGTGAAGTGCTGGATCTACAAGGGTGAAATCCTCCCCGAACGCGGCCAGCCAAAGGTCGAGGAAGAGATGCCGGAACCCGTCGCCCCCGCAGCTCCCGTTGCGAAGGTCGAAGAAGAGGGCCCGGCCCACACCGCTATTTCCATGGAGCAGCAGGCAGCAGCCCGCGGCTCCGATGAGGGGGCCAGCTAATGCTTCAGCCTCGCCGCGTTAAGCATCGCAAGCAACACCGCGGGCGCCGCTCGGGCCATGCCGCCACCGGCAACTTCGTTGCCTTTGGCGAATACGCCCTCCAGGCCCAGGGTGCCGCATGGATCGATTCGCGCCACATCGAGAGCGCCCGCCGCGCCATGACTCACGAAATGAAGCGCGGTGGCAAGGTCTGGATTCGCATCTTCCCCGATAAGCCGGTGACTGCGAAGCCCGCCGAAACTCGGATGGGTTCCGGCAAAGGCGCCCCGGACCGCTGGGTCGCGGTGGTCAAACCCGACCGCATCATGTTCGAAATCGCCGGCGTCCCGGAAGCCGTCGCGCGCGAGGCCCTTCGCCTCGCCGCCCACAAGCTCCCGGTCGCAACCAAAGTCGTCGTCCGAGAGGAGACTGTCATTTAATGGCACGCCAGAAAGCGGAAGATGTCCGCAGACTCGACGATTCCAAGCTGGACCACGAGATCAACGAAGCCTACCGGGCGATGTTCACACTCCGCTTCCAGCACGCCAGCCGCCAGCTCCAGAACTATCGGGAGCTGCGGAATGCAAAACGCAAGATCGCGCGCCTTCGCACCGTTAAGCGCGAACGCCAAATCGAAGCAATCCTGGGTGAGGAGTAGCCATGGGAACCCAACGTGTCATCCAGGGCACCGTCGTCAGCGACAAAATGCAGAAGACGGTCGTTGTTTCGGTCGAACGAAAGAAGAAGCATCGCCTCTACCATAAGATCATCACCGTCACTGAACGCTTCAAGGCGCACGACAACGACGACAGCTGCAAACTCGGCGATGTTGTGCGAATCGAAGAGAGCCGCCCCATGTCCAAGGACAAGCGCTGGCGCGTCATCGAAATCCTCACTCGTGGCGACGTCGCCGATGTCGCACCGTCGACAATTGGTCGCGAACTCGAAAAAGAAACGCAGCTCGCCCCGAAGTCGGAGGTGCAGGAGTGATTCAGCAAGAATCCCGGCTGAAGGTGGCTGACAACTCCGGCGCGCGTTCGCTGCTCTGCATCCGCGTTCTCGGAGGCACCCGCCGCCGCTATGCACGCCCTGGCGACATCATCGTCGCCAGCGTCAAGGTCGCGCAGCCGAACTCCAACGTGAAGAAGGGCGATGTCGTCAAAGCCGTCGTCGTTCGCGTCACCAAGGAATACGGTCGCCCGGACGGGTCCTATATCCGTTTCGATGAAAACGCCGCCGTGCTCCTCGGCACCGATGGCGAGAACCCGCGCGGCACGCGCATCTTCGGGCCGGTTGCTCGCGAACTTCGCGACCGCAACTTCATGAAGATCGTGTCCCTCGCTCCGGAGGTACTCTAATGCCCGCCAAGATTAAGCGTGGCGATAAGGTTGTCGTGCTCGCCGGCAAAGACCGCGGCAAGCAGGGCACCGTCCGCGCCCTGATCACCAAGGATAACCGCGTCCTCGTCGAGGGCGTGAACATCATCAAGCGCCACCAGCGCGCTCGCCAACAGGGCCAGGCTTCGCAGATCATCGAACGGGAAGCCCCGATCCACATCAGTAACGTGATGCTGATCGACCCCAACGACAGCCAGCCAACACGCGTCTCGTTCCGCCGCCGCGAAGATGGTTCACTGGTTCGCATCGGCAAGCGCAGCGGAGAGGACATCGAGTAATGCCGCCGCGATTGAAAGAGACCTACCAGAAAGAAGTTGCCGTCGCCCTGAAGGAACACTTCAGCTACGGCAACGTGATGCAGATCCCTCGCATCACCAAGATCAACGTCAACATCGGCCTCGGCGAAGCCCTGACCGATGGCAACGCCCTCGACAAGGCTGCCGACGAGATTGGCATCATCACCGGTCAAAAGCCGGTTATCACCCGAGCCAAGCGCTCGATCGCGAACTTCCGCCTCCGCGAAGGCAACGCCATCGGCGTCGCCACCACCCTCCGCGGTGATCGCATGTGGGAGTTCCTCGATCGGCTCGTCAGCGCTGCCCTGCCTCGCATCCGTGATTTCCAGGGCCTCAACCCGAATGCCTTCGATGGCCGCGGCAACTTCAGCCTCGGCCTTCGTGAACAGCTGATCTTCCCGGAAATCGACTACGACAAGGTCGATAAAGTCCGGGGCCTCCAGGTCACCATCGTGACGACTGCCCGCACCGACGAAGAAGGCCGCAAGCTCCTCGAGCTCATGGGCCTCCCATTCAGGAAGAACTGAGGAAGCGCAAATGGCATCGAAAGGTATCGTCCTGCGCGATCAGCGCCGCCGTGAACTTCATGCGAAGTTCGCCGCTCGCCGCGCCGAACTCAAAGAACAGCTTCGCCATTCGTGGGATAACCCCCAGGAAGTGATGCGCCTCCAGCGCGAGCTCATGAAGCTCCCCCTCAACTCCAGTCCAACGCGGCTCCACAACCGCGACATGATTACCGGGCGGCCGAAGGCGTACATCCGCAAGTTCGGCCTCTCCCGCATCACCTTCCGCGAAATGGCCCACAAGGGCTTCCTTCCAGGCGTCACCAAATCCAGCTGGTAAGTGCCACGGGCATACTGCTAGAGGGGAAGAACTATGAGTCTCAGTGATCCCATCGCCGATATGTTGACCCGGATCCGGAACGCGTCTTCCGCGCGCCACGATTCGGTTCTCATGCCGGCCTCCAAAATCAAAGTCGCCATCGCGGGTGTCCTCAAAGAAGAAGGCTTCATCAAGGACTTTTCCGTCGCGATGGAAGAAGGCAAACCTCAGGCAAACCTCAAGGTCGACCTGAGCTATGGTGGCGGCCGCCGGCAACCCGTTCTCAACGGTCTCCAGCGCGTCAGCAAGCCCGGCCTTCGGGTCTATGTCCAACGCCGCGAAGTCCCCCGTGTCTACGGCGGGCTTGGTATGGCCATTCTTTCGACACCCAAGGGTGTCATGTCGGGGCAGGAGGCCCGCCGCAACGAAGTTGGCGGCGAGGTCATCTGCTACGTGTGGTAGGAGGTACTCAATGTCGCGCATTGGCCGCCAACCCGTAACCGTTCCCACCAACGTCACCATCACGGTGAACGATGAAAATTTCGTCGTCGTGAAGGGCCCGAAGGGTGAACTCTCTCGCCAGTTCCCAAAGACCATCACGCTCGACCGCGACGATGGGGTAATTAACGTCAGCCGCCCGAACGATGAAGGTTCGCAGCGGGCCCTCCACGGGCTCTCGCGCTCCCTCCTCTTTAACATGGTCACCGGCGTCACCACCGGATACGTCAAGACCCTCGAAGTCCAGGGTGTTGGCTATCGCGCGCAACTCCAGGGCTCCAGCCTTCAGCTTGCCCTGGGCTTCTCGCACCCGGTCGTGGTCGCCCCACCGGAAGGGATCTCCTTCACCGTCGAAGGCCCGCGCGTGAACATCGAAGGCATCGATAAGGAGCGCGTTGGCCAGGTGGCAGCCAACATTCGCAAGCTGCGTCCGCCCGAGCCCTACAAAGGCAAGGGCATCCGCTATTCCGGCGAACGCGTTCGCCGCAAGGCCGGCAAGGCCGGGAAGGTAGGCAAGTAATGGCTAAGGCAACATCAGTCCTCGCTCGCACCCGCCGCCATACCCGCGTTCGAAAGTCGGTCTCCGGCACGGATGCACGTCCCCGCCTGAACGTCTTCCGCAGTTCGCAGCACATCTATGCCCAGGTCATCGATGACCTCAAAGGCCACACCCTCGCCGCCGCAAGCGACGCGGATAAAGCCCTCGCAACCGAACTGAAGGGCAAATCCAAGAGCGAACGCGCCGCCATTGTGGGCAAGGCTGTCGCCGAACGCGCCAAAGCCAACGGTGTCTCCGCAGTCGTCTTCGACCGCGGTGGCTACAAGTATCACGGTCGCGTGCAGGCCCTGGCCGATGCCGCCCGCGAAGCAGGATTGGGGTTCTAAATGGGTAGTAACCGCTTCGAACGCAGTGACCGCGGCCGCGACCGTGACCGCGATGGCGGCGATGAACTGACCGAAAAGGTCATCTACATCAACCGCGTCGCCAAAGTCGTCAAGGGCGGCCGCCGCTTCAGCTTCAGTGCCCTCGTCGTTGTTGGCGACAACAATGGCAGCGTTGGTGTCGGACTCGGTAAGGCCAACGAAGTCCCCGAGGCAATCCGCAAGGGTTCGACCCAGGCGCGGCGTGCCATGATCAAGATCCCGATGAAAGGCGGCACCATTGCTCACCCGGTTTGGGTTCGCGTGAACGCGGCCAGGGTGATGATGAAGCCTGCCAGCCACGGTACCGGCGTCATCGCCGGCGGCGCCACCCGCGCGATCCTCGAAGCTGCCGGTGTTACCGATGTCCTCGCGAAGACGTTCGGCAGCCGTAACCCTGTGAACGTCTCACGTGCCACCATCCAGGGTCTCTCGATCCTCCAGGACCCGGCGGGAGCCAAGGAACGCCGTCTCGCCATCGCGCGAGGAGACGCCTAATGGCCAGCATGACCATCCACTGGCGCAAGAGCGCCATCGGCTACAACCAGGATCAGAAAGACACGATTCGCAGGCTCGGTCTCCGTCGCCTCAATCAGTCTCTCGAGATCGAAGACACCCCAACCCACCGGGGCATGGTGAACAAGGTCCGACACCTTGTCGAAATCCAGGAAGGCAGCGGGAAATGAGAATCGGCGCCGAAGAGCTTCGCCCACCGCGAGGCGCCACCCATTCCAAGAAGCGTATCGGCCGCGGCACTGGCAGCGGCCAGGGCACCTATGCGGGTAAGGGTCTGAAGGGCCAGAGTTCCCGCTCCGGCAAGAAGCTTCCTTACGACGCGTTCGAAGGTGGCCAGTTCCCCTCGTCCCGGAAGTTCCACGTGCTTCGCGGATTCAACAACAAGTGGCGTGTCCCCTTCCAGCCCATCAACGTTTCGACGCTGGACCGTTTCGATGCGGGAGCCGAAATCACCCCGGAAAGCCTGCGCGATGCCGGCATCCTGAAGCATCTCAACGAGCCCATCAAGATCCTCGGCAACGGCGATCTTTCTAAGAAACTCACGGTCAACGCCCATCGCTTCAGCGAAACAGCAAAGGCCAAGATCGAAGCCGCTGGCGGCGCCTGCATCGTAATCGCCAGCGAAGACGCAGAAGCGAAGGACAGCTAGAGATGACAGCACAGCCAGCCCAGCGGCCTCGCCTGCTCCAGGCAATGGTCGACGCCTTCCGCCAGGAAGACGTCCGCAAGAAGCTGCTCTTTACGCTGGCCATGCTGGTCATCTTCCGTTTCGTCGCTCACGTCCCCATCCCAAATGTCGACCGTGATGCACTCTCCCAGGCGTTCGAAGGCAATGCCCTCCTCGACTTCCTCAGCATCTTCTCTGGAGGTGCGCTCCAGAACCTCAGCGTCGCTGCCCTCGGTGTGTATCCATACATCACCGCGTCGATCATTATCCAGATCCTGACGCCGCTGATGCCCCAGTTGCGCGCGCTTTCCGAGGAAGGCGAACAGGGCCGCCGTCGACTCCAGGTGTACACCCACTGGCTCGCCGTCCCGATGGCCTTCGTCCAGGGCTACGGTCAGCTGGTCTTCATCAACAGCCAGGGCAACCCGGTCGTCTCCGATTTCGGCATCGCGAGCCATCCCATGGGCACGCTGGCGACATTGCTCACACTCTCCGCGGGCACCATGTTCCTCGTTTGGCTCGGCGAACTCATTACCGAAAACGGCATCGGCAACGGCGTCTCAGTGATCATCTTCGGTGGAATTGTCGCCCGCCTCCCCAGCCTCATCCCAAACATCAGCACCCAATCGATCATCGCCATCGTAGGCTTCGCCGGCTTCGCAATCGGCCTCATCTACCTCGTGGTCTTCTTCCAGGAGGCCCAGCGCCGGGTTCCAGTGCAATACGCGCGATCCGCGTTCCGGGGCGGCAGAATGTATCGCCAACAGGGGCAGAGCCATATCCCCTTACGGGTGAACATGGCGGGGATGATCCCGCTCATCTTTGCCTTCTCGATCATGATCCTCCCGCCGATCGTCGCCTCGTACTTCATCGATGCCGGCGGCTGGGTCGGCTCCGTCGCCCACTTCTTCGTGAACCAGTTCCAGGGCGGCCGCGGCGGCGGTGGCACCGGATGGTACTGGCTCATCCTCTTCATCATGGTTGTAGGCTTCACCTTCTTCTACACGATGGTGCAGTACCAGCAGCAGCAGATCGCCAAGAACCTTCAGCGCCAGGGCGCATTCATCCCCGGCATCCGCCCGGGGGCTCCTACTGAGGCCTACCTGATCCGCGTTGTCACGCGCATCACCTGGGGCGGCGCATTCTTCCTCGGGTTCGTGGCCATCCTCCCGTTCTTCGTCGGCCTTCTCACCGACGTTCGCGCACTGACCGTCTCCACCACCGGCTTCCTCATCGTGGTCGCCGTTGTTCTCGATACAATGAAGCAGCTCGAAGCACAGCTTCTGATGCGCAACTACGAAGGGTTTATTCGCTAACGTGTACATCGTCCTCCTTGGCCCCCCCGGCGCCGGAAAAGGCACCCAGGCGCAGCGCATCGCCGCTGCCACGAAGCTCGTTCATATCTCCACTGGAGACATGTTCCGCGAGAACGTGAAAAACGAGACGCCTCTGGGCAAACTCGCGAACGAGTACATGTCCCGGGGCGACCTCGTACCCGACGAAGTCACGATTAAAATGCTGATCGAGCGTATCTCGCGCGACGACGCCCGTGCCGGCGCGATGTTCGATGGCTTCCCCCGTAATGTCGTCCAGGCCGCAGCCCTCGATGCCGCACTCAAGGAGCAAGGCTCGCAAGTCGACCATGCGCTGCTCATTTCGGTGCGCGATGAAGAACTGATGAGCCGCCTCGGTGGCCGCTGGATCTGCCGCGACTGTGGCCGCCTCTACCACGAGAAGAACGACCCGCCGAAAGCCGCCGGAGTCTGTGATGCCTGTGGCGGGGAACTCTACCAGCGCGAAGACGACCGCCCGGAGGTTGTCGCCTCGCGTCTCGAAAAGCAGAAGCCGCCGGCGGCCCTTATCGATCATTACCGCCCAAACGGAACACTCAAGGAAATCGATGGCGAACAGTCGCTCGATGCCGTCACCGCGGCGTTGCTGGAGGCGATTCGCTAAGGCATGGTCATTAAGCTAAAGTCCGACGATGAGATCGCGACGATGCGCGAGGCTGGCCGGATAGTCGCCAACACCCTTGCGGGTTTGCGCGACATGATCGTGCCCGGCCTGAACGTCCTCGAAATCGAAAAATATGTCCGCGAGGAATTTAAGCGCGTGGGCGCGAAGGAAACGTTCCTCAACTATGCACCCGGCAACAAAGCTCCCTACCCGTCCAACATCTGCGTCAGCATCAACGAGCAGCTGGTCCACGGTATCCCGAAGAACCGCGTCCTTCAGGAAGGCGACCTCGTCACCCTCGATCTCGGCGCGACCTACAACGGATATGTTGGCGATTCGGCTATAACGGTCGCAGTTGGTAAGGTAAATCCAATCGCGGAAAAACTCATCGAGGTGACAGAAGCCGCCCTCTGGGCCGGCATCAAGGCTGCAAGGCCCGGATGTCACCTCAACGATGTCCGTGGCGCGATTGAAGACACGATCAAAAAGAGCGGGTTTTCGATTGTCAAAGGCTACGGCGGCCACGGTGTGGGGCGTGATATGCACGAAGAACCCCACGTCGAGAACTTCCGTCAGCGATTCAAAGGACCAAAGCTCCAGCCCGGGCTCGTGCTCGCCCTGGAACCGATGGTCAACGCTGGCGGTCCAGATGTGTTTGAAGGGCCGGATGGTTGGACTGTAAGCACGAAAGACGGTAGCTTATGCTGTCATTTCGAGCATACCATAGCCATCCGGGCGGGAGGTGAGGCCGAAGTCCTCACGCTCCCGTAGTTCTATCTCTGCGAAGCGAGGGTGCATGGCCAAGAACGAGGCTAGACAAGTGGAAGGTAAAGTGACTGAGCCGCTGCCGAACAACATGTTCAAGGTGGAACTCGAAAATGGTCACGAAGTTCTCGCCCATATCGGGCAGGACATCCGAATCCAGTTCGTAAAGCTTCTTCCTGGTGACCGCGTCCTCGTCGAGCTCTCGCCCTACGACCTTTCCCGCGGGCGGATCACCTACCGATTCAAGTAGGCCGGCCCTGCCGCCATCAAAGGAAAACGATGAAAGTTCGAGCTTCAGTCAAGCCACGTTGCGACAAGTGCAAGGTCATCCGCCGGCACGGTCGCGTCATGGTCATTTGCGAAAATCCAAAGCATAAGCAGCGGCAGGGGTAAAGCCATGGCACGTATCGCCGGCATCGATATTCCAAACGATAAGCGCATCGAAGTAGGTCTCACCTACGTCTTTGGCATTGGCCCCACGCGCGCGAAGGCCATCCTCGCCGACACCGGGATTAGCCCGGACCTCCGGGGTCGCGATCTGACGGATGACCACACCCTTCGTATTCGCGAGTTCATCGATAAGCATTACACCGTTGAGGGAGACCTCCGTCGCGAAGTTCGCCAGAACATCGCCCGGCTCATCGAAATCAACTGCTACCGCGGCCAGCGCCACCGCCGGAACCTCCCGGTCCACGGCCAGCGCACCCGCACGAACGCCCGCCAGAAGCGCGGAGCTCGAAAAACCGTCGCCGGCAAGAAGCGCGCAGGAAAGAAGTAGGAGAGGTACCCACCAATGGCAGATGCAAAACGTGGAGCCGGCGAAAAGACCCGCCGCCTGAAGAGGCGCGAGCGGAAGTCCGTACCTCGCGGCCGCGCCTACATCAAGAGCACCTTCAACAACACGCTCGTCACGCTGACCGACCCCAATGGCAATGTCATCGCCTGGGCCAGTTCCGGCGGCTCCGGCTTCAAGGGCTCCCGCAAGGGCACTCCCTTCGCGGCCCAGCTCGCTGGCGAGAACGCCGCCCGCAGGGGCATGGAACACGGCCTTCAGTCCGTTGAAGTCTATGTCCGCGGCGCTGGCAGCGGTCGCGAAGCGGCCATCCGCTCGCTTCAGGCCTCCGGCCTCACCGTCACCGCGATTCGCGACGTAACCCCAATTCCCCACAACGGATGCCGCGCTCCCAAGCGGCGCCGGGTATAGGAGCCTTCCCAAAACATGGCACGTTACACCGGCCCAGTCTGCCGCCTCTGCCGCCGCCACGGCGAAAAGCTCTTCCTTAAAGGAGATCGCTGCTTCACCCCCAAGTGCAGCTTCGATCGCCGGCCCAACCCGCCCGGGCCCCGCCCGGCGCGCCGCCGCAAGATCTCCGACCGTGGCCTTCAGCTGCGCGAAAAGCAGCGCGCTCGCGTCACCTACGGTGTGCTCGAAAAGCAGTTCGTGCGCTACTACAAGGAAGCCATTCGAAGCACCGGCGTCTCCGGCGAAAACCTTGTTCGCCTGCTCGAAACACGGCTCGATAACATCGTCTATCGCCTCGGCCTCGCCGACTCGCGAAACCAGGCGCGCCAGATCGTCCGCCACGGCCTTATCGCCGTGAACGGGCACAAGCTCGACATTCCCTCCGCCCACCTCAAAGAAGGCGACACCGTCTCGTTCACACCGCGCGGAATCCGCAGCGAATACTACAAAATCGTCACCGAAACCATGAAGTCCAAGAATCCGCCCACATGGCTCTCGCTCGATGTTGCGAACCTCTCGGGACGCGTCACCGCTCCCCCGATTGTCGCCACCGGCGAGACCCACCAGTTCAACGAAAACGTCATCATCGAGTACTACTCGCGCTAACCCGCGCTCAGTACCTGCGAGAGTAGAGGACTACAAGGAATATGATGGATTCCCTCGAGTTGATCGGCCAGGCGCCAGAAAACGTCGCCCCGCAGCTCACCGTTGATGAAGAGACGGACAATTACGCCCGCCTCATCGCCGAACCCCTTGATTCGGGTTACGGCATCACGCTTGGTAACGCCCTCCGCCGCGTGCTCTTGAGCTCGCTCGAAGGCGCCGCCATTACCTCCGTTCGCATCGAACAGGTGCAGCATGAATTCTCCACGATTGCGGGCCTGCAGGAGGACACCACCGAGTTCCTCCTGAACTCCAAAGAGATCCGCATTCGTGCCCTCACCAATCGCTCTGGCACGCTCGCCCTCGATATCGAAGGCCCCTGCGAAGTCACCGCCGGCGATCTCCAGGTCCCTTCGGATTTCGAAATCGTCAACCCCGAACTCCACCTCGCGACCATCGACGTGCCCAAGGCCCGCCTCAACGTTGAGTTCCATGCCGAACTCGGCAAGGGCTACGTTCCCGCCGGTTCCGTCGAAGGCCTGCCCATCGGGGTCATCCCGGTCGATGCGATCTTCACCCCGGTCCGCAAGGTCAACTACCGCGTCGAAAAGACGCGCGTGGGCCAGTCCACGAACTTCGATCGACTGATCCTCGAACTCTGGACCGATGGCACGATCAGCCCGATCGACGCCGTCGGCCAGAGCGCCGATATCCTCATGGATCAATTCGCGCTCTTCAGCCAGATGGGTCGCCCGGAATACACGATGCCTGTCCCCGGCGCGCTCCCGCCCGGCACAGCAACCGGCATCACCATGGGAATGGCGCCGGATCGTTACAACACTCCCATTGAGGACCTCCAGCTTTCCGTCCGAGCCTACAACTGCCTTAAGCGCAGTGGCTTGATGACGGTCGGGCAGGTCCTTGAGAAGTCCGAGGATGAACTCCTCGCGCTTCGTAACTTCGGGCGCAAATCCTACGACGAGCTGCGCGACAAACTGATCGAACTCGGCTACGTCGATGGCACCGCCGAAGGCCTTGTTCCGATCGTCGACTCACCTGCCGCCGCCGGGGCACTCCGCTCTGCCAGCGCGTCCGGTCGCCCTGCTCCACGTCCCGCTGGACGCTCCAGCTCGGTGATCATGGACGACGATGACGAAGAAGAGGAAAACCTCAGCGCTCTTGGCAAAGCACTGAAAGAAGCACTCCTGAAAGACGGGAGCGCCGAAGATCTTATCGGCGCCGACGACGAGGACTAGCAACCATGCGACACCGCGTAGCTGGCCGCCATCTTGGCCGCGATACCGCCCACCGCCTCTCGCTCTACCGCAACCTGGTCACAGACCTGTTGCGTTACGAGCGGATCACCACAACCGAGGCGAAGGCCAAGGAAATCCGCCCTATGGCCGAGCGCATCATTACGCTTGGCCGCCGAGGCGACCTCCACGCTCGCCGTCAGGCCATGCGGTTCGTTTTCGATCCGTCCGTCGTCAAGAAGGTTTTCGAGGACATCGGGCCTCGAATGGCAACTCGACCCGGCGGCTACCTGCGCATCACGGGTATGGAACCGCGCAAGGGTGATGGCGCCAAAATGGCCGTCATCGAACTCGTCGATTTCGTCGATGCCCCGGCCACGCCTCGCCCACAGCGAGTAACAGCCGCCCCGACGGTACCCGCTGCTGCCGCTACAGCCACAGCCGTCGCCGAGGCGCCGCCGGCCGCGCCGGTCGTGGTGGAGGCGCCCGACACGGCTGAAGCGCCCGCCGAAATCGAATCGAGTGACGACCTGACCGCTGCCGCCGAAGCCTCCACGGCTGAAGCCGAAGAAGTCAACGATTCC
>JBATAT010000160.1:0-1579 GCA_049662005.1 Tepidiformaceae bacterium | reverse complement strand
ATCGACTTCCCCAGCATTTTCGACCCGCTCTACAGCGCGAGTTCAATTGTGGTCGACATGCTCAACGAATCGCTCGGGCCCCAGTTCCAGCCTGCGGTGGAGACATACGCGACGATCAGCAAACGGGTCCTGGATGGGTACTACGGGAGCGGTCGTGCGGCATTCTGGTTCGGGTGGGGACCGCCGTTGCCGGGGCCGGACGGTGCGCGCTACATCCGGGACAACTACGCGCCCGGCTCACCCGGCCAGCTCGCCACAGGCGGTGCGGGGATGACCGGCCGGGACCAGAACGACGTTATCCAGCTCATCGAAGGCGGTTTCGGCGGAATTGTCCCCTGGGTGCAGCAACAGGCCGAAGTCTTCCGTTCGCCACTCCAGATCGCGCCTGACCAGAGCCCATTCTGGAGCCAGCACCTGGACTATCGGCGAGCCGTCATCGCCTAAGAGGTGGCGTCGTCGAGCACTTCCATGAGGTGCATGACGCGCGCTTCGATGCCAGCTTCGGCGATGGCCGATTCATATTGCATGTGGCACCCCGGGTTAGCGGTGATGATGACCTTCGGCTTGGCTGCGACGAATTGGTCGGCCTTACGGGTTCGGAGCTGGCCAGACATTTCGGGCTGGACGAGCGAGTAGATACCGGCAGCGCCGCAGCACACGTCGGCGCCGGGAGTTTCCACGATATCGATGCCCTCGAGGTTCCGGAGAAGGTCGCGCGGACCGTCCTTGATGCGCTGGGCATGGGCGAGGTGGCAAGCATCCTGGTAGGTGACCCGCTCGGGGAAGGACCCGGGTGGGAGTCCGGCGAGCAGTTCGGAACTGTCCTTCACACGGGCGGAAAAGGCGGCAGCCCGTTCTGACCAGCGCGGGTCTTTCGCGAGGAGGTCGCCGTACTCCTTCATCGCAGCACCGCAGCCTGCGGAGTTCACAATGATCGGCCCTTCGGTATGTTCGAGTGCCTTGATGTTCTTGCGGGCGAGGTAGCGCGCGTACTGAAGATCGCCGTCGTGGGCGTGGAGCGCGCCACAGCAGCCCTGGCCCGGGCTGGGATCGAGGGCAATGCCGGCACGAGCGTAGACGCGCTCCGTTGCGCGGTGAACGTTGCCGAAGAGCTCGCCCATGATGCATCCCGTGAAAAGGACTCCCGGTTCGAGGCCATCGCCTTCGCCGTGGCTTGGAAGCGTTGCCGAGGACAGGGTGGGCCGGTACGGGGCGCCGGTATGGGGCGGAAGTTGTGCTTCGATCGCCTTGATTCGACCGCGCAGGAGGCCGCTGTTTCGTACGTGATGGCGAAGGCTGGAGTTGGCGTACCAACGGGCGGGGGCGACGGCCACGGCAAGGATGCGGCGGTTCGCGACCACGTTCCTGAGGACGAATTTTCGCAGCCAGCGCTGGCCCCGTTTCGCGGGAGCGGCGGCATCGAGTTGAGCGCGGGCGTGCTCCTGGATGCGCCCGTAGGGCACTCCGCTGGGGCAGACGGCTTCGCAGGCACGGCACTGAAGGCAGAGTTCCCAGTGATCCTGGATCGAGGTCGTCAGTTCGCTGCGACCATCGGAGATGAGCTTGGCCATGTGGATGC
>JBATAT010000159.1:0-2387 GCA_049662005.1 Tepidiformaceae bacterium | reverse complement strand
CACCTGTCCCGGGACACTTGCCAATGCGCCCGGCGTCAACAGCAGCGGCTGCGACTGGTACCAGCAACTAAACACCAACGTCACCGCCAATCCTGCTCGCCCGACCCAGTGTTCTTCCGCCTTCTCGATCGTCATCGACCGCTCGGGCAGTTTTAACGAGCAGGATGCAGGGACGGCAACGAACGCGGCAAAGAACTTCGCCCAGGCAATCCTCGGTGCCGACCCCACGGCAACATTCCGAATCGTGGGATTCGGTGGAGGAACGGCTGACGTTGAATTGCCCGGCCCCTCAAGCGATTTGGCGACGATTCAGACTGCAATTCAAAACGCGAGCGACAATGGGAACAGTTACACAAACTGGGCCGCGGGAATAACCGCTGGCTACACGCCAGGAATCGAGTGGGAAATCGTCATTACTGACGGGAACCCCAACCGCCCGGGAACATCCGGCTCTGCCGTCCACTTCGCCGCTCTCGAATCCGCGAGGGATGCGGCTAACGCCGTTAAGGGCGCCGGTGTGCACATTTCGGTGGTCGGCGTTGACACTTCAGGAAATGCGCCGGCGGGCTTTGGTCCAGTCTCCGAGAGCTATGCCACGCTCGTCGGTGGCTCAGATGTAACCGTCGGGGCGATTGGCGGCCTCGATGCCATCCTCCAGCAAATAGCCTCGTCCTGCACGCCGTCCTTCCAGAAGGTCAAGATCAACCCTCCCAGCGTGTACACGCCCGGCGGCAACGCCCAATGGGAAATCAAGGTTTTCAACCCCACCGCATCTCTGCGGACCTACACAATTGTGGATCCGGGGGCGACCTTCGTAGTGGGCTCTGCCGCCGGCGGAACGTGCAGTGACACGACGTTTGGAGACCAGAACGGCGGCACCTGCCAGGTGAACGCGAACGCGACGCTCGTCTTCAAGGTAGAAAAGCCGTGGCCCGCGAAGAATTGCTCCGCTCAAACCTTGAACAACGAGGCCTTCCTCTCCGGAAATGGACTGACAAGCTTCAAGATAGGCGGCACCGCTGCCTCGCAGTACGACATCCCAGCAGACCCCCAGCTCCCCTCCTGCCTCGGCACGATCGTCGTCCACAAGGAAGAACAGGGCTCGCTCGCGACAACCAGCGGCGATAACTGGACCTTCGATCTTTCTGGCGCTGCGACAGATAGCAAATCCCGCCAGGACAGCGGCACTGTAACGTTCTCCGGCCTCACGCCCGGGAGCTACAGCGTCACCGAGCAGGGCGCGACCGGCTCCGCCTGCTCTCCAACATCGCCGAGCGGCAGCTTCGAAACCCATCATGGCGTTGGCGACAACTCTGGGGTTGCAACAACCCTCGGCGCGATCGAAGGTCCGCTCAGCGTCGCCGCAAATCAGACCATCGACGTCTGGTTCACGAACAAGCCCTGCGTCCTCCCGAACGTTTCGGTCTCGAAGACCGCCGGTCAGTCTCCGGTGCTCGTGGGTTCAAACGTTACCTTCCAGGTCACCGTGACTAATGCAGGTCCGGGCCAGGCGACCGGCGTGACCTTCACCGACGCGCTTTCGACGAAAGCGAATTGGTCGCTCGCATCGGCCGTCCCGGGGTGCACAGTCAGCGGCACTGCATTCACCGACCAGAAGCTCACCTGCACATTCGCCACAATGGATGTCGGCAGCAAGATCATCGATCTGGTTGGGGCAACCCGTCTCACACCCGCACCCAACAGCTGCGGGATCGTTTTGAACCCGGCGTTCACGGTCAGTGCGACCAACGAGGCCGATGGCCAGTCTGGCGACAACACAACCACCGAGGTGAGCGTGACCGTCCAGTGCCCCGGCCTCGCGGTCGTGAAGTCGGGCAACCCGGCCAGTGCAGACCTTGGTAGCCAGGTCGGGTTCGACATTGTCGTCACCAACAACGGCGATGGCACGGCCAACAACGTCCAGGTGACCGACGCGCTTCCCGCGCCTGCCGGCATGACCTGGGCCTCGACGACGGTCGTCGGTGGCGGCGGTTCCTGCACGATTACGGCTGGAGGTGCGCTCGACTGCACTATCACTATCCTCGCCGCAGGCGATGCGAAGACTATTCAGGTGAGGGCGGATACAGCCGGCACTTCGAACCGTGACATCTGTGGCGTTCACACCAACCCTTATGCCCGCGCAACCGTGAGCGGAGTGAACAGTGACTCCGGTCCCGCGAACGTCACGGTCAACTGCCCGGCCATCACTATCGCCAAGGTGGCCAACCCGGCTGGCTCCGTGAACTCTGGCTCGAATATTGGCTGGACGTTTACCGTCACGAACACCACCAGCGTCACGGCAACGAATGTAGCCGTTGGCGATACGCTTCCTTCCGCGAACGGGCTGGTTTGGCTTTCGACAGCCACGACAACGTCTCCCCAGGGGA